>JAVLCL010000299.1:0-4504 GCA_031580825.1 Halothece sp. Uz-M2-17 | reverse complement strand
TGGATGCTTCTCTAAAAACTCGCTTACAATAATGTCGTTTCCTAATTCATCTTTTGCCGTTGTCCCTGCTCCTGCACCGCCAGCAGTAGGAGGAATAAAGTAGCGAACTACTGGATAAAGTGCGCCAAGAGCAACTCCGGTAATTGTACCGAAGGTTAATAGGTTCATAAATTGTCGTCGCCCCATACCGGGGGCTTCTTGTTGTTGTGAAATTGTCATTGTTTCGTGTCTCTCTCTCCCAGACTTAAGATTAATCGCTTTTTTATGGGTAGTTTTTTTTAGACCAAGGTAGGACTATTCCTGAGTGTTACGTTAACGGGCGCAACACAGCCTTAAATATTTTGACACTCCTCAGCGTCAAGGCGTGAGGATTCTTGGTTCAGCGATTCACCTTTAAGTGTCCAGAAATTTTCACTTTCGGCTCCAGTGTCCCTTTCACTTCAAGGGGCGCAATCTCCCCAAGCGTAGATTATCCTGTTTGGGCGTGCCTCGCCCTACAGCCAAAATTAGAATTTTATCTTTATCTAGATAGGTTCGTTAGAACGCTAACGTTTTAAGAGACCGTAGCGACGCAGGAACGAAGCTACGAGGAAGTGAGGATTGATCGCTCCTCTTTTCACGAGTGCAATTTTAGCATAGAACACTCTAAACCGGAGCCAAGCGTGAGGATGGGGTTTTAAACCCGTGATTTAATGGTAAAATGCTCAACTCCCCTAAAGAGTATCATGTTTTGCAATTCTTTCCCGTTTAAGTCCCGTTAATTGTGGCTTGATCTAAAGATGTGATAGCTTGATACCAGTAGCGATATAATGCATCAGGAACAAACAGAATTAACTGTCCTTCTTTGGCAGCGGTAAACAAGTTAGTCGGCACAATATGACCATGATTCAAGCAACCGCTTCACCGATTCAGGCTCCGGAAAAGACTAAGGAAACTGTTCGTACTGGCTATCCGAATTATAAAGTCATTGTTCTCAATGATGATGTGAATACCTTTCAGCACGTCGCTAATTGCTTGATGAAGTATATTCCAGGGATGACAAGCGATCGCGCTTGGAGTTTAACGGAACAAGTCCACAACGAAGGACAAGCCATTGTTTGGGTCGGACCGCAAGAGGCTGCAGAACTTTATCATCAACAACTCCGGCGAGAAGGCTTAACCATGGCTCCTCTGGAGAAGGCGTAAGATGGGCAATTCTTCCCAAGGACGACTGGTTTGGAATCACTCAACTCACATTGAGGGACTCATTCCTATTTTAGAACGGTTAATTACTCACCATGGCATTCAAACAGTGACACCTGGGGTAATTAGTCGTGCTCGTAGTCATTGCCAACAATTAAAATTAAGAGTGTCAGTGCCGATTCGGGGGGGATACAAGGTCATTGCTCGTCATGGCAAAAGTGTTCAGGAAGTATTTATTATTACTGATTTAAGTCAGCAAGAATTAAAAAATACGATTCAATCTTTGATGAAGTAGCTTGTTTCTACTTCATTCATGGTATAAAACTTGAAGTTTTAGGATAAAGCCGAGTCACGATGAATTACCTTTAATTAACTCATAATTGCCTCAATAATCTTCGTATTGGCTTTGGGAAAGGGAAACTCAGATAACTGTTCGGGCTTTACCCAGCGAATTTCTTCACACTCAATCGGTTGCGGTTCTCCTTCTAAATGACGGCAATGATGAACGTGCAAAGTGACTTTAAAGTGGGTGTAAGCATGATTTATCGTCATCAAATGCTCTCCCACTTCTACCGTAATTCCTAATTCTTCTTTAATTTCTCGTTCAATACAAGCGGGAATCGTTTCTTGTTCTTCAATTTTACCGCCGGGAAACTCCCACAAACCTCCCAGTAATCCTTCTTGGAGACGGCGATCAATTAAAATTTCTCCATGCTGATTCCAAATTACAGCAACGCCAATTTGTTTATGAGGAAGGGGAGAGGAAGGAGTACGCATAGGGATTTTGGTTTGTAAGTTGTGCTGAAAGGCTTGACAATAATTACGCCATGGACAAAGTAAACAACTCGGTTGCTTGGGGGTGCAAAGGGTTGCGCCTAAGTCCATCAGTGCTTGATTATAATCTCTGGGATGATTTTGATCGAGGAGTTGATCCGATAAATCCCATAATTGGTTAATGGCTTTGTTGGGAGGTATTTCTAACGCGATTAACCGTGCTAAAACTCGTTTGACATTGCCATCGAGAATGGAAAGAGGTTGATTAAACGCAGCACTCAAAATTCCGCCGGCTGTGGTGCGTCCAATTCCGGGTAAACTCAAGACATCAGGTAATTGATTGGGAAAAACGCCATTATAATCATTAACAATGACTTGTGCAGCGCGGTGTAAGTTACGTGCTCTAGCATAATAGCCTAATCCTTCCCATTGTTTAAGCACCGTTTGCTGAGATTTCTCAGCAAGAGTTGAGATGTCAGGGAATGTTTCTAACCAACGCTGATAGTAGGGAATGACGGTTTTCACTTGGGTTTGCTGCAACATAATTTCGGAAACCCAAATTTGATAAGGATCGTTGGTTTTACGCCAAGGTAAATCTCGACCTTGAGTTTGATACCATTGTCGCAGCGATCGCTGCAAAGGTTCGACTTCTGCTGGGATTAACATCTCCGTTCCTGAGACAAAAAATAAAGCTCGCCGAGAACGAGCTTCGCCTTAACATCTGAAATAATCACAGTTTTATTAATCATCTTCGGAGTGACTGATAGAAGAACTGTGCTCAGAGGCTTGCAAGGATTTTTCAAAGTTCATCCGTTGTTCTGCGTTGCGTAAGAAATATCCACTCATCATCGCTGAAGCAAGCAGTCGTCCTAAATGTTCTCGGCTTGTACTAATACTGACATTAAATTGATCAGAAGGAAGTCCGCCTAAAAGCCCGACAATATTCCGCTCCATCACTTGGAATACTTCTTGGGATTGGGGATGAGACAATTGTTCAACAACTTCCGGATTTAATGATTGGACATAGTGCCAAAGATGATTATTACCTTCTGCGCCATTTTCAAAGAATTCAGCATTTTGATGCGGTTGGCTATGATTCATCATGTTTGATTTTCCTCCTTTGCTCTTGTATTGATTGGCGGTCAGCGTAGGCTGCTTTTATTTCAAAATGTATGATTTCTACTTTTGGGTTATCTCATCACACCGCAGACCCCACTGATCCCACAAACAAGAGTTTATTTTCTTGGCATGAATGTCATCTTCTATTCCCTACCTTAACAATTTCTTTGTCTATTGCCGTCTGTGAAACCGTACTGCGAAAGTCGGATTTTTCGACCCTCGTTGATCAAAACCGTCAAGATAATCTCATTAATCGGTTACAAGCCTATACAAAACTTAACGAGAGATTTGTTAAGTTTTCACGAAAAAATGTAACTTGTATTACAGAATAAAGATAAACATAAACTTCAATCACTTTTTTATTCATATTTGATCAAAAGCCATTAGATACATCAATAACTCGGGAATCTATCTTTAGTAGGAGAACTGTGGTGAGTCCTAACAATTTATTTCAAATCATTAAGCCGAAAATGCTAGAAACGCTAGCAACGAATATCCAGTTAAATTTGTTAGAGCGAGCGATTAATGCCAGCACAAATGGAATCATTATTACAGATGCCCAACAAGCAGATCACCCGATTATTTATGTTAATGAAGGATTTGAACAAATGACAGGGTATGCTTTTAATGAGGTGGCAGGTCACAATTGTCGCTTTTTGCAGGGGGATCATCGTCAGCAAGAAGACTTAAGCAAAATTAGACAAGCATTACAGGAAGGGAAAGAGTGCTGTGCTGTGCTCAGAAATTATCGTAAAGATGGGAGTGAATTTTGGAATGAACTTTATCTTGCCCCTGTCCGTAATGCGCAAAATCAGATCACTCATCATATTGGGGTACAAACTGATGTGACGCATCGTAAACAGTCGGAAGACTTATTACAAGAGAGTGAAACTCAGTTTCGCCAAACCTTTGAATGTGCTCCTATTGGCATGGCTCTGGTTAGGATTGATGGGAGATTTTTAGATGTTAATCCAGCTTTGTGTGAGATGCTGGGCTATACGAAGACAGAATTAATGAGGCGAACCCTTCTGGAAATGAGCCATCCTGATGATTTAGCAGAAGGGAAACTCCTTTACCGTCGTTGTTTACAAGGAGAAATTCAGACCTTTCAACTAGAAAAGCGTTATCTGACTAAAAACCAAACGACAATCTATGCTTTAGTCAGAGCGACCTTGATCCGAGATGACAATGAAATTCCTCTCCACTATGTTGTACAAATTCTTGATTTCAGTTGCGCTTTAAGCCAACATCCAGTTCCGAAAACGACTCCAACAAGAAAACAGGTTACACCTCGTAAAGCATTACCTGATTACTTTCACTATGATGGTTTGACTGGGTTACCCACTCGTATTCTCTTTGAAGCATATTTGCAAGAAGCCCTTTATCATCAAGAACAACAGGGGGCAGTTTTTTTTCTTGATTTAGATCG
>JAVLCL010000298.1:0-4517 GCA_031580825.1 Halothece sp. Uz-M2-17 | reverse complement strand
CTAAAATGCGACCATTTTGAAGTGTCAACTCTTCATTATTAACAAACTTCTCTTCTTCTAAAAGTTTTTGATTTTGTTGACGAAAGTTTTCATAATTTGAGACTAAATTATAATAATATTCTTCTAATTCTGAGTTGCTTTTTCCGATCAGATTATCCGATTCTAAATTAAGATTAAATAGTTGGTAAAATTGTTGATTGGGTAAAATAACATTCCCTGCTTTATCTTGAAGTAAAACCCCACTCTTTAAAGTATCCAGCAAGGTTTTCATTTGTGTCGTTGTTACTTTTAACTCTCTTTCTGCTTGCTTCCATTCCGTAATATCAATGCCGACCGTAACAATAGACTGACCTCGTTCATACTTTTGAGCAACAATGAGATATTGACGACTCTTTTGTTGACAATTAATTTGTAGGATTTTCTGAAGCGTATTGACTTCGGATTGATTAATAAATTCGGCAACAAAGGTTTCAAATTCTTGAGCAGAATCTAAAAAACCCAGAGGTTGACCCATAAAAGCCTCAGGACTCACTCCCACAGCTTGGGCAAGTCGTTGATTCACCCCACGATACCGTAAATCTTGACTAATCCAAGAAATAAAACCCGGTACCGCATCAATAACCGCTTGTAACTGTTCATTAGTAGTTGCTAAAGCAACCTCCGCTTGCTGACGATAATTTAATTCTTCTCGTAATTGATCTTGTTGTTTTTTAATTCGGACTAAAGAATTAACTCTTGCTTGCAGTTCAAGACGATTAAAGGGTTTACTCAAAAAGTCATCAGCCCCAGCATTTAAAGATCGGGCTAAATCTTCTTTTCCCGTTAGAGCGGTTATCATCAAAATGGAAATCGTTTGCCATTGCGGATGTGCTTTGAGTTCCTGACAAAGACTAATCCCATCTTGGTCAGGCATCATTATATCAAGGAGGATCACATCAACCGGAACAGTTTTTAATTGTTGCCAAGTGTGATGAGCATTGCTAGCGTAGTGGAGTTGATAGTTTTTTGAGATTAGGGCAGCTTCCACCACATCAAAATTATTGGGTTCATCATCCACTACTAAGATGGAGGCAGGTTGATTATTTTGTAAATTCATTGGTTTTTATTCTTGAATTATAACGATCTTAAAAATACTAAAAAACCGCACATACACCGAAAAAAAATCCGTGCTAAATCTTATCAAAATTAGTAATTACAGTAAAGTCAAGGAAAAATAACCAGCCCCAAATACATTATTTTGTTTTGAGTAATTTCGATCCGATGACACACTTGTTAGTTATAATCATTAATCTTTAAATATTACTGATTCATGTTTTCTTCTTGGTTAAAATTTCTGCGCTTACGACCGGTTGATCAGCGTTATGCCCTTTTAGAAGCCTGTCTAATTGGAGTTATTTCAGCACTGGCAGCCCTGACCCTGAAGCAAGGCATTAGTTGGCTAGGCGGTTACCGAGTGGCAGCAGTTAACGAACACGGTTGGTTTGTGCTTCCTCTCGCTGGTTTTCTCTTTGGTGGGTTAACGGGGGTTTGTTTACAGTGGTTTGCCCCAGAGGCAGCTGGTGGCGGAATTCCGCAAGTGAAAGCAGTTTTAGCGCAACTTCCCATGTCCTTGTCTTTGCGGTCGGCACTGGTGAAACTATTAGGCACAATTTTTATTTTGGGGGCGGGTTTCACTCTAGGGAGGCGAGGACCCACGGTGCATATTGGCGCAACCTTAGCAGCACAACTCAGTCTTTGGCTTCCCACTTCTCCGCAACACCGTCGTCAGTTAATTGCTGCAGGGGCAGCAGCAGGACTCGCTGCGGGCTTTAATACGCCAATTGCAGGGATTGTCTTTGTGGTAGAAGAGTTAATGCGAGATATTTCTGGGTTTACCCTAGAAACTGCGATTCTGGCTTCGTTTACGGGGGCGGTTGTCTCGCGATTGCTGGGGTCATCAGAGGTTAATCTATCGGGATTAGTCTCTCAACAAGGATGGCAAGTCACCTTTGTTTCTCAGGAAATTCCATTTTTTCTCTTACTTGGGATTAGTGCGGGGCTGCTGGGCGTTCTTTTTAATCGAGGGATTCTTTTTAGTCTGCATTTTTATCAGAGCTTGTCTTGGTCGATGCCGTTACGCATTGCAGTGGCTGGGTTCATTTCAGGGTCAATTGTTGCTGCTTTACCGCCTTTTTTCCAAGATAATGCCGGATTAAGAGACTTTTTAATTACAGGGGAAGGCGGTTGGCAAATTACCGCGATCGCGCTCATTGCTTATTTTTTCCTAACCCTCATTGCTTATGGCTCTGGCGCACCAGGGGGATTATTTTCACCCGCGCTTGTCATTGGTTCGGCGTTAGGCTATCTGATTGGGGTGGCAGAAGTGACGTTAGTCGGCATGGGCAGTGCAAATACTTACGCCCTTGCGGGGATGGGTGCCATGTTTACAGCCGTGGTTCGGGTTCCCGTTACCGCGATCGTGATTATTTTTGAATTGACTGCTAACTTTGAGTTAGTGCTTCCACTCATGATTAGTTGTGCCACTGCTTATCTGGTTGCCGAAAGTCTTTCCCCAGGGTCACTTTACCAAGAATTGTTAGCTGCAAAAGGAATTAACCTGCGAGAAGAAACCCAAGTTGATCCAATTTTGGCGCGGGTCAGTGCGGAACAGGTCATGAAATATCCCGTGGAAACCCTCTCCACAGATTTAACCTTAGATGAAACCTCTCAGGTTTTTTCCCGTTCCGCTCATCGGGGCTTTCCCGTGGTAGAACATGGGAAGTTAGTGGGAATTATTACCCAAACTGATTTAGGAAAAATCATGGGACGTTCCCAACCCCTAACTTTAAAAGAGATTATGACCCAGCGACCGGTCAGTGTTAGCCCCTCCGCGCCGTTGCAAGAAGTGCTTTATCTCCTCAATCGTTACCATCTTTCCCATCTTCCGGTGACGAAACAAGATCGCCTCGTCGGGATTATTACCCGCAGTGATATTATTCGGGCGGAAGTAGAAGCGCTTCATGAAAGTGATACCTTAGATCAACCGATCGCGCAACGAGTGATTGGGGAACCCTCTTACACGATTTATCAAACCCGTTCTCCGGCGGTGGGAAAAGGACGAATTTTATTACCGATTACCAATCCGGAAACCGTCATTGGTTTAACGGAATTTAGCAGCGCGATCGCGCAATATCGGGAAGCAGAACTAGAATTATTGCATCTGATAAAAGTTCCTCGTAACTCCGCCCCTCATCAGGCTTGGGTTAATCCCACTCTCGGTCGCCAACTCTTGCAACAAGCGGAAACCGTTGCTAATCAGTACGCACTTCCCGTCCATACCCAACTCCGCACCACTCATCATCGGAGTGAAGCCATTTTAGAAGTCATTCAAGAACGGAAAATTTCCCTTTTAATCATGGGTTGGAAAGGGACAAAAAACATTTTTACTGGACGCTTATTTGGAGATATCACAGGGAAAATGATTCGCAGAGCGCCCTGTGATGTTGTTTTAGTAAAAGGAAGTCGTCAAGTAACAGCTAAAGACTCCTCAAAACCTCAACGTTGGTTAATTCCTTTTGATATGGAAGAAACAAATATCAAACCCCTACTGACTTTATTACCTCAGTTAAGTGCATCTTGTAATGTTACTGAGTACCTTGTATGCACAATCAACTCCACCCAGAATACGAATTCCTTCCAAGGAACGATCCAACAATTAAGAAAGCAACTCCAAGCCCCAGTTGAAAGTATTACCTTACCGCCACCAGCAGCCGAAAATCAAGTTTTACAATTAGCAGCCGAGAAAGAATGTGATGTCATTGTGTTATTGAAAAGTTTAAAACGTGCATCCCGTTCTCTCACTCTCGATACCAATTTTGAACATAATTTCCCTGCGATCATTGCGAAACGTTTTTCAGGAACAGTCATTTTAGTGCGTCCTGCTACAGAGAAAAAGAATTAAAATTATAGGGAGTAATTATTTCGAGAAAGAGAAGTTCTCTAGCATTGATCAAAAATTACTCCCTTACCCCAACTAGATAATTTTTTGAGCTACTGACTGAAAGACCTGATTCAGTTCATGATCAGGATACTCCACCGTAAAAAGACCACTACTCGCTAACATCATCATTTCATCAGAATGCGGTAACACGCCAACTACTCCCACATTGTAGGTTTCTTCGACTTTTTGTCTTAATTGATCTGGGTCAAACTTTGTGGGGGCTTTATTGACCAACATTAACATTTCTGGAACTTGCAGCTTACGAGAAACCTCAACCGTAACCGCTGTTCCTTGATAATCTTGGCTATCTGGACGTAAAATTAGCAAGAGAATATCAGAAATTGTAATTGAAAGTAAGGTTTCTTCATTTAAACCGGGATGAGTATCAATTAACAAATAATCTAGATTGAGTTCTTCAATTAAAGATTGCAAACCTTCACTTAAATACTCAATATCATAGCCTTCTCGCAAAACTCGGGCAATATCTTCTGTGCTCGTACTGGAAGGAATTAAATAGAGTTTTCCATTCACAGAAATA
>JAVLCL010000297.1:0-4542 GCA_031580825.1 Halothece sp. Uz-M2-17 | reverse complement strand
CAGCCGATGTTTTCTTCGTAATGACCACCGCCGTTTCTGGCTTCTTCTTCCTGCATTGCAAGCTTAAAGTCACTTGCGGTTTGATTTTTAGTTCGCGTTGTTACCCAATCACCGCCATTATAGGTCTGAACTTGAGATAAAACTGTCGGTTTGTTGTCAAAGCCTGTTAAGTCAACTGTTTCAAAGCCTTGGGAGGTGAGCTTACCTGAGTTGTAGTTGCTTGCCGAGAGACGAGTGCCATCTGCAAGCTCCCAATCTCCTTCTTCTATCACGACATACGAGACATCCTCCTCAAAAGGATGTTTTCCATCTTCATTCTTAGGTTCCTGCAACCGAAGCTCGAAAGAGTCGTTCTCGACGTTTTTAATCCGTACTGTTGCTGGATCGCTCCCATTATATGTTGGATCCGAGGCAATCACTACAGGATTACTGTAGCTTTGATCAAGCTCGATCGTTTCCCATTCATGATTGATGCTAACTTGACCATACTCACCGATATTTTTCAAGACTTGTTCCGACTCGACATCGTAGGTGCTACCGTCTCCAAACTTGAACTGCTCAATATTTTCGAGGTAGTCAGTGCCAGTGCCATCAGGATCTTCAACGTTGAAACCGCTACCATGAGCAGTGATGGTATAGTCATCATAGTCCCCGGAAAAGATAGCCGTATCCTGGCCGTCACCGCCATCAAGCGTATCATTCCCTCCTAGGCCCGTGAAGGTGTTGTTTTTGTCATCACCTTTGATAGTGTCATTATGCTTCGTTCCAATAATGTTCTCTATGCTATCCAAGTTATCTTGATTGCCATATCCATCATTGGTAACTTCATTACCATTGTTAGTGAAATCAATATTGATTCCAAACTTGACGCCTTCGGTGTCAAAAGAGGCTGTATCAGATCCTTGACCTCCGTAAATAAAGTCCTTCCCTGCACCACCGAAGAAGAGGTCATCTCCATCAAAACCATACATCTTATCGGAATTCGTATCTAAGTGTGGGTCATCAGTGTACCCGTATAAAACATCGCCAAAATTAGTTCCGTAACGATAGTCACTTGGATCAGAATAGACTGATTGTTTAACCTCTTTTCCTGAGTATGCCCCAAGAATGAGAAATTTACTTGTACCTAAATTTTCCAGTTTTGAGTCATCAACATTAAGATCCGTTTGCTGACTTAATCCTAAAGAAGCATTGCTGGAATCGATAATTAACGCACTGTCTTCAAGATATTTTTGGAAGTAGTCATCGAAGGCATTAGAAGCAGCTGAATTATTGTCGAGAACTTCTGGAGGATCAAATTCTAGAGTAGCGAAAATATCAGTGCTATTATTTTCACTGTATTTCAGAGAGATATCACTGCCGGTGCCGTTAGTGTCATTTGAGATGAAAACATTGGGACTGCCTTGGGGTTGAAGCGGAATGATGACGACATCTTCGACGGGATTGAAGTCTTCAATCTGCGCCTGAGAGCTTTTTGCTGGTGGTGTAGAATTAGAAGCACTGTTGACAGACAGCCCTTCCTTGAACACATCGAAAACCATTGGCACCACTTCTTTCGTCAGTTGCGACCCAGGTAAACCCGTGAATACTAAATCAGTTATATCTCCTGCTAAACTTAAGCCAAGGTTTGCCCAGTTAATTCCTCCTGTGTTGGTGTTGCCTGAATCAGCTTCTCCAAGAAGGAAAGTATCTGCCCCGCTTCCCCCATTCAGGGTGTCCTCTTGATCACCTCTCAAGGGACCTGAAGAGAGGAAGTCGTTGCCTTCGCTTCCATAAAGCTTATCGGTTCCCTTTGCTCCCTTCAAGATATCGTTGCCTGTTCCTCCTCTGAGAGTGTCGTCGCCCATGCCTCCCATCAAGAAATCGTCACCATTTCTTCCATAAAGCTTATCGTAACCTCTACCTCCATAGAGGCGATCCTCACCATTTCCTCCATAGAGGCGATCCTCACCCTTTGCTCCCTTGAGAGTGTCGTCGCCCTTTTTTCCACGGATAGATTCATCTTCTACGTTGCCAATAATGGTGTTTCCTTTGGAGTTGCCGACAATTTTGCCATAGTATCGGTACTCTTCGAGGTCGATCTTGACGCGTTCAATCTTGTAGTCGTTAGAAAAATTCCACTTATGATTAGGTAAGTTGTAAGTCCCTAAGTTGATGTATTTTTCCTCTGGGTTGAAGCCGGGGGATGGCATGATTTTTGTTCCTCCTAAAAATCTATCGCTCTTCTTGACTCTAGGTACGGAATAAAAAATTTATGCACTCTAGACACTTGAGGTTGTTGCAAGTTAAATGATTAACCCCTTAGAGACTATTCCTCAAGAAAATCTAAAAAGGAGCGCGATCGCGCGGTAAGCTAAGACGCACTTAAATGGGGTATTCTTGCAATTAGCTGGAAAGGCTGATCACTCCCATTATTGCCTATTGCCTCATATCCACAAGCCAATTTAAATGCTTAACAGCTTATGACTCAATTCAATTCCTTATTCTCCTCGGATCAGAGTTTGACAAATGTTAAAACTTGACTGCTTTGCTCTATATTTTAGTTTTTTATGATTCAATTCGAGTAAGATTTGCTTAAGAGGAAAGGCAATATTCCATAACTGCTTTGGCGGGGAATAAACTCCGCTCTTGAATAAATTCTCCCTTGATGTTCAAATGAGGAGCAAAATTTCTTAAACTAGAGAAAATTAAGCCAATGCACCCCGCGATAGTGATGCTACGCTCGATCTTCGATACCTGTATTCCCAGAGCCGAAATTCAAACTGGAGAACTCACCGAAACCATTTTTGCTGCTAAAATTCGTCCTGTTGTCGAAGGAGAAGCCCCTGCAGTTTACCAAGATGCAACTCTGTTTTTTGCCAATACATTTCCCACTGATGGCATAAAAACCTTGATTCGAGAGGTTTTTGCACGGTTGACTGGAAACGAAGAAGGCTCATCGGTGATTCGGCTAGAAACCAGCTTTGGCGGAGGGAAAACTCACGACGCGATCGCGCTGTGGCATATTTGTCAGCAAGGGCGGAACATCCCCGAACTAGATCGCTTTACTGATATTAACCTCATCCCTGATTATGCCACCCAAGTGGCAGCAATTGATGGACGAGATTTAGATCCCATCAACGGGGTTTATCACGAAGACACAGGCGTTACCACTTACACGCTTTGGGGAGAAATCGCTTATCAAATTGGAGGCGTTCGCGGTTATGATTTACTCAAGGGATCCGATGAAAGTGGAATCAGTCCAGGGACTTCCGTTTTAGAACGACTTACCGAAAACCATCCCACCGTTATTATCCTTGATGAAATTGCCCGTTATCTGCGAACCGCAAAAGCCCGCGCCGTCGGAAATAGTGATCTCGCCGGTCAAGTGGTTTCCTTCCTCTTTTCCTTGATGGACTTAGCAGCAGCATCGAATAAAATTATCTTTGTCTATTCCCTTGCATCTGCTTCCGATACCTTCAGCGAAGAAACCAACGAACTAAACGAACTCATCCGTGCTTCCGCCAGACAAGAGCGAGTGTTAAGCCCCTCCACCGACATTGAAATCTATAATATCGTCAAACAACGGGTTTTTGAAAGTGTTTCCATTGATGCAGCAAAAGAAGCTGCTAACGCCTATCTGAATTGTTATCGAGGCGCACGGATTAACCTTCCCGATGGCTGTAAAGAAGCGAGTTACGCAGAAGCCATTGAAAATAGCTATCCCTTCCATCCTGAACTGTTCCGACTGCTCACGCAAAAAATAGCTTCCATTCCTGAATTTCAACGCACTAGAGGCGCACTGCGTTTATTTGCTCTCGTTGTCCAACACTTATGGCAGGATACCGCACAATGGGTTCCTCTCATCCATACCCATCACCTCCCTGTGGGATTAAATCCAAAAGTAACCAATGAATTAACCTCTCGTTTGCAACGCCCCTTAATGCGAAATCCCGTGCAAGCTGACATTTATAATCCCAGTGGGAGACAAGCCTACGCCCAATTGCAGGATGAACAGTGGCGCATTGCAGATAAACCCCCATTTAGCAGTTGGGTGGCGCGAACCATCTTCCTCCATTCTCTGACGCAAGGGATTTCTTCAGGGATTCGTCGGGCTGAATTAAACTTATCTCTGTTGACTCCCAATGTTGAAATTAGCTTTGTGGAAGAAGCCTTAAACCGATTGGGGGATGTCGCTTGGTATTTAGAAATTGACCCTGTAACAACGATCGCGCGATTTAAAGAAGAACCTTCCATCAACAAAATCATTACCGAAGAAAAAGAACAAATTGGAAAAGTGGAAGCCAAAGAACACTTAAGATCGCGCCGTGATAGTATTTTTGCCTCAAAACAATTTAAACTAATTGCAGCACCTGATTCCCCTTCCGAAGTTGATGATGTCGCCGACGCGATCGCGCTGTGTCTCATTGATTTTGATGAAGAAACCATTACCACTTCCCAAGATGCACCCCCTTCCCTAGTAGAAAATATCTTTAATAAAACAGGAGAGTCTGGAAGTTTCCGCACCTACCGCAATCGTCTTCTTTTCTTAGTCGCCAATAA
>JAVLCL010000296.1:0-4543 GCA_031580825.1 Halothece sp. Uz-M2-17 | reverse complement strand
TGTGGATGAGTGAATATTCTCTTCCTTCTTCACGGGCAAATTTAAGGAATTCTTCAACAAAGTGATCGCAATGTTCAAAAATTTCTTGACGAGGAATAAAGGTTTCGGGACCAGCAGTCAGACGAATGGTTCGACAATAGTCTTGATGTTTAATGATGCGCGGATTATTCGCATCAGACTGACGGGTAAACATATCCACATCCCATCCCAACTCGGCGAGGGCTTCTCCCACGTGACGGACATAAACATTTTGTCCTCCTGCTTCTTCTCCACCAATATCAACCGCAGGATCGCCATGTACGGAAATTAAAGCAATCTGTTTACGATGAGTGCGATTCATGTTCCCTCCTAGTGCTTGATGGTTTCTCCCAAACGTCTTGACAACGCATTTAAACGCGATAAGAGTAACAGTGGCTATAACCTGTTATCATATCGCGCTTTAACTTAGCAATTATGGGGAATTCCCTCAATCAGCTTTCAGAGAGATTTTTTATTATTAGTCATTAGTCATTAGTCATTGGTCATTGGCAAGTGATTAAGATTGAACAAACTTGGTTAAACGTTCGAGACCATGATTGATGGTGGTGAGATCGGTTGCATAGGATAAGCGAATGCAGGAGTCATTACCAAAAGCAATTCCTGGAACTGTTGCTACTTGCATTTGTTCGAGTAATTCGTTGGCAAAGTTAAAGGAGGTTTTCCCCGTTTGACTGATATCGACAAAGAGATAGAATGCACCGTAAGGGGTGGGACAAGTCAATTGAGGCACTTTCGCTAAGGTATCGAGCATAATTTGTCGTCGTTGGGCAAATGCTGATCGCATGGTTTCAATGGCGGTTTCGGATGCGGGATTTTCGAGTGCAGCGATCGCGCCATATTGAGCAAAGGTACAAACATTTGAGGTACTATGACTCTGAATGGTAGTCATGGCTTTGATAATTTCTTCATTCCCTGCCAGATAGCCCACGCGCCAACCGGTCATCGCGTAAGTTTTTGCAAAGCCACTACTAACTAATGTCCGCGCAAAAATATCTGAGTTTAAGCTACCGATGCTGATATGTTCCGCATCATCATAGAGAATTTTTTCATAGATTTCATCGGATACCACCCAGAGATTATGTTTGACAATGACATCTGCTAAAGCTGTCAGTTCATCTCGGGAATAAACCGCACCGGTGGGGTTAGTCGGGGAGTTGAGGATAAACAGTTTACTTTTGGGCGTAATACTTTGTTCGAGTTGCGATGCTGTAATTTTGTACTGCTGTTGGGCGGTTGTGGGAACAATAACAGGAACGCCCCCTGCAAGTTTCACCATTTCGGGATAACTGAGCCAGTAGGGAGAGGGAATAATCACTTCATCCCCCGGGTTAATAAACGCCTGCATGAGGTTAAACAGGGAGTATTTCCCGCCGTTGGTGACGATGACTTCATTGGGGGAATAGGGTAAATGATTTTCGGTGCTTAATTTATGCGCGATCGCGCTGCGGAGTCTCGCTTCCCCAGCAGCAGCCCCATAGCGAGTTTTCCCCTCATCAAGGGCTTGTTTGGCTGCATCAACAACGTGCTGTGGAGTATCAAAATCAGGTTCTCCTGCACTAAAGCTACATACATCTAAGCCATCCGCCTTCATTGCTTTTGCTTTCGCTGAAATCTCCAGCGTTAACGAAGGGGTTACTTCACGAACACGATTGGCTAAAGGGATATCACGCGATTCGCCCACACCGTCCTCCCATCTGTTTTATTTCATCACTGCTATTCTAGTGTCTCAGACTATGCCTCTTGTTCACAGGGGGTTTGTATCATTTGTTACAGCTTTTTGACATAAATTTGAAACCTCTTGTACTGAGGCAAATCCAAAGCTATAATCTCAGACGATTGAACTTGCAAGGATTCAGTTCTTTCAAGCGATACCGAGATGATTGGATGAGACGAAAAATAATTGGAGTAATGGGTTCTGGAACACAAACTTGGTCAGAATTCACCATTCCACTTGCTCAGTGGATTGCACACCAAGGGTATCACCTTTTAACAGGAGGCGGTCAAGGGGTGATGCAATGCGCATCAGAAGCATTTTGTCAAGTTGAAGACCGAGCAGGGCTTTGTCTAGGCATTATTCCGACGGAATCAGATCCGGAATACGGTTATGTTGCTGAACCAGACTATCCCAATCCTTGGGTGGAACTTCCTATCCTCTCGCCCTTGGGAAGATTTACAGGCACAGATAAGGAGCAACTCAGCCGTAATCATATCAACATACTGACAAGCAATCTGATTGTAGCCTTACCCGGAAGCAAAGGGACACGCAATGAAGTCGAACTCGCACTCTCCTATCGCAAGCCAGTTGTTCTTTTTGGAACCACTACAGCCTTTGAAGATTTTCCTAGTCAAGTCAAACAATCTGACTCTCTGACAGATATTGTCAATTTTATCAAGGAAACACTCACGGTAGATTGGAAACAATCTCATGTTCTAGGCAATCAAAACAACATCCAATAGCGCGATCGATAAGATTGGCTATTTAATCAGTTAAAATCAAAAGCTGACCGTGCTTCTCGTTCTAATTGCTCAATTTCTCTCCGCCATCTCATTAAATCTCTTTCTCGTTTCCGGCGTTTATCTCCATAAGGATCACGAAGTGGAAGTCCTGTTTTTGGATTATAGGGGTCATGGTGCGGGCGATTAGGATCATCTCTATTTCTACGTTTAAAGTAAGTTGTTCCCGGATTAGGTAAAATACCCCGTTCTCGCAACCATTTTTCACAATCAATTTGCCAAAGATACTTATGATCATGAACTTCTCCACCGAAAGCCCGCAAACGCTTTACGGATAACTGGGAAGACTCAAACAATTTTTGTTCAAGATTCGGGTATTGATCGCGCTTAAAAATGCGAGTTTCACTTCCACTTCCACGGAAAAATTCAACAACAAACCAGTTGCCAAAATCAAAAATACAAACTTCTGTTTCCTCACTTCTATCATGTTTAATTACATCTATATCTTGTTGGATTTGATTTCCTACAACATTGACCGAAGACTGCGGAAGTAAAATGCGAATGCGTTCAAATCGATCTGAATATTGCTCCCAAAAATACTTTCTGCTATCTAGTTGATTTTTTTCCCAGTCTTGTAAAGGTAATCGTTTTAAAATAATTTCAACTAACTTTTGGAAATCTCGATAGTTAGCTGCACCAAACCATTGTCTTAACGTACTTTTTGCTTCAGTAGAAAGCCGACTCCACTGAGACGCTGTTGCCCGTGGACTATAATTATTTTGTAGCCACTGGACTAAATTATTAAACTGTCCCCCCACTTCTGCACTAACTTTTTTTAGCAAGGTTTCGACTGCACTAATTTCTTGTTCAACAGTCATTATTTCAAAACAGTTCAGTAACCAACTTGCTTCTTTTCGCGTGGGGTTTAAATGCTCAGAAAAAGCAGTAACAACATATTCTAAAGCATCATTTATAATGCTTAAATTAGTAGGTAGTTGAGCAGTTTTAAATAAATCTTTAGGTGTTAACTCTTTACGAAGTGATAGTTTAGCTATAGGTAAAACTGGATCGCGCTTTTGCAAAGTACATAGAATTTTAACCGCTAAATCGTTACCATGAATATCTGATAAAGTAGAGAAAGTTTCTACCAAAGAGGGTGCTAAACTATTTCTATTTCTATGTCCATCATAATAATAAGCTAAACGCCAACATAAACGCTGTTTTATAGCATCATTATCAATTGCACCTTCCCAAATCAAGCGAGACGTTGATAATTGTTGGTCTTTTGAATGTTTTTGATCCCAGTCTTTTTTATAATAAATACAGTAAACCCACTCCAATAAACTAATATTTTCGGCGTTTCTTTGTTCTAAATCCATAAAAATGTCATCTAAAGAACGAGGAGGACGAGTTTGATATTGGTTTACTTCAGGGGGAAGTTCTGGGGGAGAGAATTTATGATTCGTTCCAATTTCAGGAGCTAACTTTGTTAATGCTGTTGGTTGTAACTGAAATTCTGGAAGCGGTTGAATAGTTTTAAATTTCATGATTTTTTAGGAGAAATTAAATAATAGATATAGCAGTTCAAATTCATTGTAGGGTGGGCATTGCCCACCCCTTACGACTGATTCTGTTAAGGCTGTTGGTTGTAAATAGAATGGTATAACAGATGTATATAGAAATAAACCGACTTTCTTTAGTCACCAGTTTTTCTCCATCTTAAAATTAATTTTATTGGCTTTCTTCATTAATTGATTCTCTAATTTTTTCCTCTTCTTGATTAACAAATTCACTAAAATCAGGGCGACGTAACTGAAAGCGAAATGTTACTTTCCGATCTGTTGGATCATCAGTATTTTGATTTGCCTCAATTTCACCTCTTCCACTAATTAAGATTTTCTCCTCAAAACGTTTCTCGTTAGGAAAATTAAGTTGATTAGAAAAAATATAATTGCTTACCGATAAAGCTCGTTCTAAACTTAAAGCCCGATTCGCTTCATCTGAACCTTTAGAACTGGTATGTCCTTCAATAACTACCCGTGCAATCTCT
>JAVLCL010000295.1:0-4553 GCA_031580825.1 Halothece sp. Uz-M2-17 | reverse complement strand
TTAACGGTGTCAGACGATGAGTGCTCGAACCTAGTTAGAGGTTTTGTTTAGGCAACAGCAGCTGCCTTACGAGCGAAAGGAACGATGTTGTTCGCAATTACTATTTTGTTTGAGCCTTTATTTGCGAGAGTGGACTCCCTCTCGACCTGCTTCACGGGGTGGCTTTTACCAGCCTGTCGAAACCATTACGGCCCCGCGCTTCATTTGCTATTATAGAGGATTAACTGACACTTTGACAAGGGGTTACTGGTTAGAAAAGAGTTTTGGCGCAAGGTTTTCCCAAGGTTGACTGGTATCAAGTGTGACGATGTAAGCCTGTTCGGTTGCGGTAAAGGGTTCTGCGTTGGCTTTTTGTTTCGCTAGTAAATCGGGAGTTGCGTCAGAAATATCCCCTGAACGTTTTGCCACGCGATCGCGCAATACTGCCATCGGTGCATCACAATAGACAATCTGTAAGGGTAAGTGATGTTGATTCGCTTCACTGATCACAGCTTGTCTTAAGTCTTGTCGGTCATATTTTGCATCTAAAATTACTGACCAACCTTGAGACCCAAGCAGAATCCCTAACGCTAACAGGCGATCATAGGTTTTTTCACTCATTTCTGGGGTGTAAATGTCTTCACTTCCCGTTTCTTCCACATCAATTCCCGCCAGATGTTTGCGCACAGCATCGGATCGTAAATGAATTGCTGGCTGTTGTTTTGCCATTTTCCGCGCGATCGTGGTTTTTCCTGAACCCGATAATCCTGACATCATCCACAAACGTCCCTTTTGCGATTGTGTATAGTCCCACGCTAAATGATAGTATTGGCTGGCTTGTTCCCGAGCGTGTTGTTTTTCTTCTTCACTAATATGCGGGTCATCTAACATTAAAGAATTAACTTTCGCGCGAACATAAGCCTGTCGGCTGAGGTATAAGGGTAAGACTTGTATTCCTTCCCAGTCTCCGGTTTGTTCTAAATAGCAATTGAGGAAAACATTGGCAAAATCTGGACAACCTCTAAACTGTAAATCCATTACAGTAAAGGCAACATCATACATGACATCGACAAAGCGAAACGGTTCATTAAATTCGATGCGATCAAAGAGTTGAATTTTATCTTGCCACCAACAAATATTTTTCAAATGCAAATCGCCGTGACATTCTCGAACAAAGCCTTGATCTACTCTTCCTTGGAATAAAGATTTCTGGGAGTCTAAGAAGTTATCAGTAAAGGCTTTTGTTTCCTGAAACTGTTTTTCCGTTTGTGTGATACCAATATACTTTTCAGTTTGTTGGTAGTTATTGTTAATCGCTTCTGCAATTGCTTCTGGTTGACCAAATTGCGAGATATAGTCATTGGTTTTGGTCTGTTGGTGAAAAGTAGCAACTCGTTTTCCCAATGCGATGATCAAAGATTCCGATAATTGACCCTCTTTTTGCATCACACTCAAGAGGGCTGATTGTGGAAATTGACGCATTTTTAAAACGTAATCCACTACCTGACCCTCACCATTTAATTGGATGTCATTGTTCTGTTGGGTAATGGGTAAAACATCCAGATAAATATCCGGCGCGATCGGCTGATTTAAATTTAATTCTTGCTGACAATAATACTTTCGTTTTTCTAAGGTTGAGAAATCTAAAAAGCCCAAATCAAGCGGTTTTTTCAGTTTATATGCATACTCTCCAGTCAGAAAAATATAAGAGATATGAGTTTGTAATTTTTGAATCAAATGATCGGTCAAATGAGGATAAAAGTCAGGGTGACTCATCCTTTCCAAAAGGAGATCAGAGCTAATCATAATTGTAAGTTTTGATTGCCTACACTTTCGATCATAACAAGATTAAACTCAATTTATGAAGAGGTTAAAAAATATGTATTGCAAAACTCTAGTAAAATCTAATCATAGACTTTAAAGATAAACTCAATATAATTAATTGTTTTGAAAATTAATTCCTTAAACCTTCTAATCTAGGAAAGAAGCTAATGATTAATGAGCAAGGACACATTAAAAAACTTACTAAGTCAGTTACTGTTTTTCTCGGTATATTAACCTTGGCAAGTGCTTGTAGTTCTCCGAACCCCAATAACTCTGATCCGGATACGAGACAAACGATCATTGAAATTGATGGTTCAAGTACCGTTTATCCGATTACCAATGAAATTGCTCAAGAATATCAACTGATTTCGGCAAATCAACCCGAAATTAGAGTCAACGTTTCCGGAACCGGTGGCGGGTTTCGTCGTTTTTGTGCGGGAGAAACCGATATCAATGACGCTTCTCGTCCCATTACTACTGAAGAAATGGCAACCTGTGAAGATAATGGTGTCGAGTATATTGAACTTCCTATTGCTTATGACGCACTGACAGTTGTGGTTCATCCAGACAATGATTGGATCGATGAAATAACAACGGAAGACTTAGCCAAGATTTGGCAACCCAGTAATGATGTTACACAATGGAATGAAGTGAATTCCCAATGGCCCCGTCGCCCCCTCAATTTATATGGTCCTGGGGCTGACTCCGGAACATTTGATTATTTTACAGAAGCAATTATTGGTGAATCAGGGGCAAGTCGCCAAGATTATATTGATAGTGAAGATGATACCTTAATTGTCCGTGGGGTTAGTGAGGACTCTTATGCATTGGGATATTTTGGTTATTCCTATTACGAAGAAAACCAAAAAGAACTTAAAGCACTCTCTATTGATAATGGATCGGGTGCAGTTATGCCATCTCGGGAAACAGTGAGAAGTGGAGAATATCAACCCTTATCTCGTCCCCTATTGATTTACGTGAATGCAGAGTCTCTGGAGAATAAACCCGAACTAAATAACTTTTTAGAATACTATTTAACGCAAGGACGACCCTCGGTTAAGGTTGTCGGTTCGATTCCCTTGCCTGATGAGATTTATAATCTTGCTTTGAAACGCATGGAAAACAAGCAAACGGGAACAGTTTTTGAGGGGAAAGCCCCCGTTAATCTTAAAATTGAAGATCTGTTTGAGAAAGAAGCTCAATCAACGGTTGATTACGAATTAAATCAATAATTAATCACAAGCCCCCCAATTGAACTGGGGGGCAATTTTCTAATGTGATCTCACCTAGACTTGAGCAAGAACTTCTTTTGCTTCTTGGGGTTCTAAACGGGGACCATAACTGGTGACCAAGCGTGCAGATGCAGCAGAGGCAAGTTTACCCGCATTAGCACAACTCATACCGTTGGTAATCCCATAAAGGAAGGCACCGGCAAACATATCCCCTGCGCCCACTGTATCCACAGCTTTAACCGCATGGGGTTCAACTTCGATGAGATTTTCACCATCATAGACTAAAGATCCTTTTGGACCACGAGTAATGACGAACCCTTTGCTGAGGGTTTTCAGATAATCACAAGCCTTCGCTAAATCTTCTGTTTCTGCCATGGTGAGAGCTTCGCTTTCGTTGGCAAAAATTAAATCAATGCCATTACCAATGATTTCCAAGAAACCTGGTTTGAAGAATTTTGCCATGTTCAAGTCAGAGAGAGAAAGAGCAACTTTCTTTCCTGCTTGTTGGGCAATTTCTCGCGCTTTAACTGCTGCTGCTTTGCTGCTGGGATCAGTGACGAGATAGCCTTCGATGTAAGTATATTCTGACTCTTTGATCGCTTCGGGAACTAATTCTTTCTCAGAAAATTGTGCTGAAATCCCAAGATGAGTATTCATGGTGCGGTCAGCATCAGGGGTAACAAACACGAGACACTGTCCGGTAATTCCGGGTTCTGGCTCATGATGTTCTAAGTTGGTATTAATGCCACAATCGACGAGATCTTGTAAATAAGATTGTCCCATTTCATCATTAGCCACTTTACAGGAATAGAAACACTTTCCACCAAACTGACTAATGGCGAACATTGTGTTCGCAGCAGATCCGCCACCGCTTTTGTTGCCCATATACTCTTTGAGGTCATTGATCAACTGTTGTTGACGATCTGCTTCAATAAGCGTCATCACACCTTTATCAATCCCTAGATTTTGCAGGAGATCGGGCGTGACTTTAAATTCAATATCTAATAGTGCGTTTCCGAGACCATAGACGTTGTATGCCATACACTTTCTCTCCTTATATGATTTCACTGGGCAGGTATTGCCTGCAACCTTGCTATCTTATCACTAAGTTTGTTATTTGTTATTGGTCATGAGCAATAGTTTCAGGGTAGAAGTCGCTAGGGGAGAGAGATGATGCAAATCTTACTGGTTGATGATGAGCGGGAGTTAACAACCCCGCTTTCTCGGGTTTTGACACAAGAAGGATATCGAGTTGACGTGGCAAATAATGGCGTTGTGGGGGAAGAATTAGCGACAAAAAATAATTATCATTTATTAATTTTAGATTGGTTGATGCCAGAAAAATCGGGATTGGAATTATGCCGATCGCTGCGATCGCGCGGTGATCAAACGCCAGTTTTGTTCCTAACAGCAAAAGATACCGTCGATGATCGGGTGGCGGGCTTAGATGTGGGTGCAGATGACTACATTATCAAGCCATTTGAGTTAAGAGAATTTTTAGCCAGAGTTCGTGCTTTA
>JAVLCL010000294.1:0-4558 GCA_031580825.1 Halothece sp. Uz-M2-17 | reverse complement strand
ATTAAGAGGCTTAAAACCTGATTGAGTAAGGGTTTCCGTTTTATTCAGCAAGCCCCATATAAATAACACTAACAGCGTAGTTAATTCTGATCGTTTTAACTGCGCTTTAATCTATTTCCAGTTATAGGGATAACAACGATCTTCTGGAATATTATTAAACACTAAAGCAACGAAAAACATAATTAAAACCGAAACCAGAATCGGACTAAAAACATAAGCGTAGCCCAAACTTTTGACTTGTTCTGAGCCGATAATGGCAATTAATGCGGTTGCACCTCCTGGGGGATGTACTGTTTTTGTCATTTGCATGGCAACAATGGATAAAGCCACGGCTAATCCTGAACTAAACCAGATTAAGTTTTCTTGTGGTAATAACAGCGCGATCGTTACCCCAATCAATGCCCCAATTAAATGCCCACCAAATAAATTCCTAGGTTGCGCTAACGGGCTATTGGTAGCCCCATAGATCAAGACAGCAGATGCACCAAATGATCCGACTAAAAATAAAGTATCTGTGAGAGGAAATTGACTTTGTTGGGTGAGTCCAATTAGAGAAATACCCACTAATGCACCTAAAAATGTCCATAAGTGGTCAATCGGTTGGAGAATCGTTTGCTTATACACAATATATTTAGCAAAGCGATAATGTTTTGAGTTTTTCAAGGCTAGTCCTCCTCAATTCATGTCATCAGCAAGTTCTCTCATGTGCCTGCACTAATCACTGGGAGATGAGAGAACTGCAACTGTTGTTAGACTAGCCGATTGGCAACTTTTAATGCAAAAATTGCATCCATGATGAAATGTATAGGGAATTTGCTGATATTGATGTCTATGGTTTTAAGATGAGTCGTACTGGTGCGAAATAATTTGCAACTGTTGAGTCTCTTGTTTTATCCCCTGTTTATGCTAACTTTAGAAGTTCTGGATCTTGACATACAAAAGGAGACGCATCATGGCTGGTAGCGAATTAAAAGCTGATCTTTGGATTACCGAGTACATTACCCCTTGGGATATTTATGTTCATGGCGTTACTGAAACGTTGGCATACCAAAAAACGGCGTTTCAAGAGATGTATATTGTGAAATCAGGGGCGTATGGTAAAGGTTTAGTCCTCGATGGTAAATGGCAATCTTCTACGGTGGATGAATATCTGTATCATGAAGCGTTAGTGCATCCGGCAATGATCGCCCACGGCAATCCCAAAAAAGTTCTTGTGTTAGGGGGCGGAGAAGGGGCAACCATCCGTGAAGTATTGCGCTGGAAAACCGTTGAAAAAGTCAAAATGGTGGATATTGATGGGGAAGTGGTTGCTGCCTGTAAACAACATTTACCGGAAATGCATGCAGGGGCTTTTGATGATCCCCGTACGGAGTTAGTGATTGGCGATGCGTTGGCGGTTTTAGATAATAGTGAGGAAAAATGGGATGTGGTGATTAGCGATCTCTCTGATCCCATTGAAGAGGGTCCTTCTTTTAAACTTTTTACCAAAGAGTTTTTTGAGAAAGTGGATCGGATTTTAGCTCCTAATGGGAAATTTGTTGTCCAATCGGGTCCAGTTTCTGAGCCTTATTTATCAACACACGGGAAACTTGCCAATACTCTGAAAACAGTGTTTGCTAATCATGTGTCTTATACAACGTTTGTTCCCACTTATAGCCAGCCTTGGAGCTTAATTTTATCTTCCCAAGCACCACTAGAAACCCGACCCGAACCAGAAGCGATTGACCAATTATTAACGGATCAAACTACGGGTGGGTTAGGTTTAATTGATGGGATTACTCTCTTAGGATTATTCCAAACCCCAGCTTATATCCGTCGCGCGATCGCGCAATATCAAGAAATTTTTACCCTTTCCGAACCGCCTAAATTCTTCGGAAAAGGGGTTAGCAGTGATCAGTAAACAAAGAACCAAGAACAAACAACGAATCACTAATTAAAAATGATTTTTTCCAGTTCAACCAAAACCCGATCAACATCATCGTTGACGATGGAATAATCAAATTCCTCAACTGCTTTCAGTTCGGTTTTCGCAGATTCCAAGCGTTGCGCGATCGCGCTTGGACTGTCTTTTCCTCGTTTTTTCAACCGTTCTTCTAGTACCGCCATCGACGGCGGTAAAATAAAAATACGAGTTGCATCAGGGAAACTTTCTTGAACTTTTCTCGCTCCCACCACTTCAATTTCTAACAACACCTGTTTCCCTTGTTCAAGTTGTTCTTCAACCGCCTGACGCAACGTACCATATAAATTTCCTGTATATTCAGCCCACTCTAAAAACTCTCCCTTTTCAATCATTGTTTCAAACTCCTCACGGGAGAGAAAAAAATAGTCTTCTCCATTGACTTCTCCACTCCGAGGGGGGCGCGTTGTTGCTGAAGTTGATACCGTCAGTTCCGGATGATGCGCTAGGAGTAACTTGACTAATGTTCCTTTTCCCACACCGCTAGGTCCAGTAATGACAATCAGTTGACCGCTTTCCATGAATTTTTGAGTTAATTACTTGCTGCTTGGCTATCTTTACTCAAAACAAAGCGATGTGCAACCGTTTCCGGTTGAATTGCCGATAAAATAACATGACTGGAGTCCGTAATAATAACCGCGCGAGTGCGCCGACCATAAGTTGCATCAACAAGTTGACCTCTATCACGTGCATCAGTGACAATCCGTTTAATGGGGGCTGATTCTGGGCTAACAATCGCCACCACCCGATTCGCACAAACAATATTTCCAAATCCAATATTAATAAGCTGCATATCCATAGCACTAACAGCAATTCCTTGCTCACTTGATGAGCTACTGCTCCTTAGTTTCTATGTTATCCACAAAAAAAACTCTCTACCATTAAAACAGATACATATCTTGCAATTTGTGTCATTTTTCCAATCAATGCTTTATGAATAAACGTTCCTTGACTCGTTTCTTGCTTCCTCTTGGCTTTCAACTTGCGCTGATTTGTGCTATGCCCGCCCAAGCTATTTATACTCATCTCACAGGTGAAACGGTCATTTTACAGACGGCTCCCGTTGATCCTTACGATTTACTCAGAGGATATTCTCAAACCTTACGCTACGAAATCTCTCCTTTACAAGCAGTACAAGCCCTTCCCGGTTGGGAAACCGTGGTTCGTCAAACCCATCGCTTGGATGAAACCTTACCGCCTAATGGAACGACCGTCTATGTGATTTTACAAGCCCCCAACACAGAAAATAAAACCTCTCCCCCAACCCCATGGCGCGCGATCGCGATTCGTCATCAACCGCCAGTTGACCTTGCTGACAATCAAGTGGCAATCCAAGGACAATTAAATAATAATTGGGTCGATTACGGATTAGAACAGTATTATTTCCCAGAAGCACAGCGAGAGAAGATTAACGATAAGATTAATCAACTCCAGAATAATCGCAATGACGAACGTCCCTTTGTCGTGGAAGTGAAAGTGGATGAGGGAGGAAATGCTATTCCCATTAGTTTATGGTTAGGAAATGAAAATTACCGCTTTTGATTGGTTCTTGATTAATCAACTATAGATTAGAATAGTTTAGGTTTAGGATAAACGACACCAGTATGCACTCAACATTAACCCCACATTTTTGGGAAAATCGCTATCAACAAGGAACAGATCGCTGGGATTTAGGACAAGCAGCCCCCCCTTTTCTCCATTTTCTGGACTCAGAAACTGCACCCCCTCCCGGAAAAACCCTAGTTTTAGGCTGTGGTCGGGGGTATGATGCACTCTTGTTTGCAGAAGCCGGACATGATGTAATTGGAGTTGATTTTGCCCCTTCTGCAATTACAGAAGCTAGAGAATCAGCACAACAAGCAAAACTTCCTGTTGAATTTTTACAAAAAGATATTTTCCATCTCCCAGAAGACTATCAACATCATTTCGATTACGTCGTCGAACACACTTGTTTTTGCGCCCTCCCTCTCGAAAAACGAACTGCTTATGTTGACTTGGTGCATTCTTTACTGAAACCCACAGGAGAATTACTGGCTATTTTCTTTACTCATCAACGGTCTGGAGGACCCCCACATGGCATTCAACCCGCAGAAATTAAAGATTTGTTTGGGGCTAAATTTACAATAATGCAGTTAGATCCCGTTAAACAGTCTGTTCCCTCCCGACAAGGAGAGGAACATTTGGGGAGATTGCGTCCCATATCTGGAGACAAATAAATTGTTAGTTAGCCCACGCGATCGCCGCTTTCCACATCAAACCAATGGAGGGAATGTTCCGGAAGGGCAAGTTCGACTTCCTCACGTTCCCAATTTTGATCCACAGGAATGAGACTCCGCAATTGTTTTTCTTTCACCCCTTCCACTTCTACGGTTAACAGTTGTTCTTTCCCTAAATCTTCCACTAAAATCACTTTTCCTTTTACTGTTTGCTGATCACCATCTGTGGCGAGGCGAACATCTTCAGGACGAATCCCAAGGATAATTTGTGAAGGAATCTCAGATAATTGAGGAAGATTAATCCCAAAGTTTCCGAATATCGCCTGTTGTCCTTTACAGTTGAGAGTAATCAGATTCATTTGTGGACTTCCCATAAACCCAG
>JAVLCL010000293.1:0-4564 GCA_031580825.1 Halothece sp. Uz-M2-17 | reverse complement strand
AACCCTGACATTTTGAGGCGTAAAGTCATAAGTAAACGGCACTAAAATGACAGCATTCTCTCCAATCACTGCCCCAGGGCGAAAAGAAAAATTGGGAGTAAGTTTAATTCTGCTGTTGATCGCAAATTCAGTATCTCCTAAAGCTGTATCACCATCGAGTCCTACGTTTAACCCCACACCAATATAATTGGGATTAGAGGCTTGACGACGCACACTTCTTTGGCGACGACGGACTTGAGCAACATCATCACTGGTTGCTTCTTGGGTGGAAGGAGAGGTTTGTTTCGTTAGTAAATTTGCTTCAGTGGCTCCGCTATCGGGAGCAGGAGATTCTGCTTGAGCCGATAAGGTGCTGGTTGTCCAAACTAAGGGAGTGAGGAGTAAGGCTAGAGAGAAAGATTTAGCTGAAATCATAGATTTAAGTAAATTAATCGCTGTTTTTTAGAGAGATTGGTCAAATTGCGCTTGACGAGCAACTTATTCTCTTCTAAGTTAACATTTTCTCTTACTGACCCTCTCGTCGCTATAACGGAGTGGAGGAAAGCGTGAGCATCCTCTCGCGCCACTTAAGATAGACAAATAATTTTGTGCCTTTCTAGAGAGAGTCAGCTTCACACAGTTAGGCTGGGTAGTTTTTCCACGCAGCGCACAAACATTTCCACTCCCATGCCTAAAGCCGTTTCATCAAAATCAAAACGAGGGTGATGATGAGGATAATTGAGTCTTAATTCTGGGTTTGCTGAACCCAAGAAAAAGTAACATCCGGGAACTTGTTCTAAGAAAAATGACATATCTTCACTACCCATGGTTTGACATTCCGGAACAACACCGGTTGGGGTTTCAACAACCGTTTCTGCAACCGAACGCACTAAATCGGTCACTCGTGCATCATTAATAACAGGAGGATACATTCGCCAGTAATTGAGGTCATAGCTTGCACCGTGACTATGGCAAATTCCAGCGATGATTTCTTCAACACGCTGACCGATGTAATTTTCTAAGTCGGTATTAAAATAGCGTACGGTTCCCGAGAGGTAAGCACTATCTGCAATCACATTCATTGCCGAACCCGCTTTTAATTCCCCAACTGTCACAACAGCAGACTCTGTGGGGTCAATATTGCGAGCAACAATGGTTTGTAAGGCGTTGACAATTTGTGCACTGACAACAACTGCATCAATGGTTTGATGAGGCATTGCGCCATGTCCTCCTTTGCCTTGAATATGACATTTAAATAATTCCACTGCTGCCATCAGCGCGCCATCTTTTACGCCGATTGTTCCTAAGGGGAGATTGTTCCAAAGGTGTAAGCCAATGATTGCCTCCACATCTGGATTTTTTAAGACCCCTTCCTCAATCATCGGTTTTGCCCCACCGGGTCCTTCTTCTGCAGGTTGAAAGATGATTTTAACAGTACCGGTGATGTCTTGACGGTGTTGCCAAAGATAATAAGCCGTTCCCAGCGCGATCGCGCTATGTCCATCATGACCACAAGCGTGCATGATGCCGTCATATTGAGATCGATAGGGAACTTCATTTTCTTCCTGTACGGGCAGCGCGTCCATATCAGCGCGAATTGCCAAAACTTTGCCGGATTGACCGCCTTCAATCACAGCAACAACACCGGTTTTCGCAATACCAGTTTGGTGAGGAATGCCCCATTCTTGTAATTTTTTGATGACAAATTCCGAGGTGAGTTTTTCAGTAAATGCAAGTTCTGGATGCTGGTGAAAACCCCGTCGCCACTGCACTAAATCAGTTTGTAGGGTTTGAATTTCTGGACGAATTTGCTCAAAATTGATCGGCTGAACTGGAGATACAGTCATAAGGCAATTACCAAAGATGTTCTAATTCTAAGTTTGACGCAACGTGCGCCAGTTTTTCAGTGTCATTGGTATCAGATAAATAGGGAATGGTTCCTAAAATGGGAAGACCACAGAGGGTTTGAATTAACTCATGAGGAGTCCATTGCCCTTGTTTGGCTTCTGCTTCTTCACTGAGACAATTGAAAATGAGCCCTTTCACTTCCACTTTACTTTGACGGGCAAGGGCAACATTTGCCACCGTTTGCGCGATCGCGCCCAATTTAACGGGAACCACTAACACCACCGGTAAACGCCAAGCAGCAGCAACATCCGCCACCGTCATTTCCCACGTCATTGGTGATCCTAATCCTCCTAGAGCTTCAAGTAACACAAATTCCCGTTGAGAACTCAGACACCTCAGAGCTTGCCAAACTGTACTCAAGTCAACGTCTTGACCCGCTTGTTCTGCTGCCAAAGGGGGGGCGATGGGAGAAGCGTAAGATAAAGGGTTAACCAACTCTGATGATTGAGTCAAGGAGAATAACTGTTCATAAAGATCACTATCACCTGGCGTTCCCGTTTGAATCAGCTTCATAATCCCCAACTGGTCTAAGGAGTGATACTTTTGCCAGTAAGCGATCAGACTGAGGGTAACAACGGTTTTCCCAATTTCCGTATCCGTACCAGTGATTAAAAGTGTTTTCATTGTTTAAAATTGGATTAAGAACTTTGAGCCTGATTTCTAAACAGAAAATAGCGTCTTAAACTGATTAACATATCACCCGACTTAACTTAGGATGATATGATTGCAAAGAATTGAGGTTAAAGAGAAAGCCCGTGAGCCATTCTGCTACTTTAACGCTTCAACCCCCATTGAGCCAACTTCCTGATCAAAACCGTTTACGCATCTTCTCGGGATCGGCAAATGAGCCCCTCGCCCAAGAGGTAGCCACTTATTTAGGGCTAGAATTGGGACCGATGGTGAGAAAACGGTTTGCTGATGGCGAACTTTATGTTCAGATCCAGGAGTCGATTCGTGGTTGTGACGTTTACCTGATCCAACCCTGTTGTCATCCCGTGAATGACAACTTGATGGAACTTTTGATTATGATCGATGCTTGTCGTCGTGCTTCCGCTCGTCAAATTACAGCAGTGATCCCTTACTACAGTTATGCTCGTGCTGACCGCAAAACAGCAGGACGGGAATCAATCACTGCCAAGCTCGTGGCAAACTTGGTTACAGAAGCTGGCGCAAGCCGTGTCCTTGCCATGGACTTACATTCAGCACAAATTCAGGGATATTTCGATATTCCTTTAGATCATGTCTATGGTTCTCCTGTACTCATTCAATATATTGCCAGTAAACAACTCTCGGATTTAGTTGTGGTTTCTCCTGATGTGGGAGGGGTGGCAAGGGCAAGAGCATTTGCTAAAAAGTTAGATGATGCCCCCCTAGCGATTATTGATAAACGTCGTCATAGCCATAATGAAGCTGAAGTCCTCAATTTAATTGGGGATGTCAAAGGGAAAACAGCAGTGATGGTCGATGACTTAATTGATACCGCAGGAACCATGCTAGAAGGCTCTCGTTTGCTTCGTAAAGAAGGAGCAGAACAGGTTTATGCTTGTGCCACCCACCCTGTTTTATCGGGACCTGCGCGAGAACGTTTATTTGGCGGTGCTTTTGAAGAAGTGATTGTCAGTAACACGATTCCTGTTCCTGGCTACCAAGAAATTGAACAATTGACAGTCTTGTCAGTAGCGAATTTAATTGGTGAAGCCATTTCACGGATTCATGAAGAAAGCTCGGTCAGCAGTATGTTCCGTTAGGAAAGTGGCAAGGTATATCAGCAGTCAGCCTAAAAAATTTGACTCTGCCTTGCCATTTTCTAAAAAGCTGTGTTACGATTATAAACGCTTTCGCAAACGGCTCAGTAGCTCAGCGGTAGAGCAGGGGACTCATAAGCCCTTGGTCGCGTGTTCAAATCACGCCTGAGCCATGATTTTTTAGATAAAAACTGCTTAAAGCCATTCTGGCTTGGTTGATTTTTCATGAAATTAAGCATGGATATTTTAGGAGTAGGAGCGGGCTTATCATTGGTTGATGAATCAGCGCGATCATCCTACTGTTCTTATGCTTTAATTTGAATTGAAAAAAAATGTATTACAGAAGAAAGATTTTAATTGTAACTAAAACCTATCCTTCAATCAGTACCAAGTATAAAGAAACTGTATGCACAGCAGGAGTTCTCTTAGATGATGATGAAACTCCATTACAATGGATTCGTATTTATCCTATTCGATTTCGAGATTTAAACTCTGACCAGAAATATAAAAAATGGTCGATTATTAGTGCAGAAATCAAGAAAGATGAAAAAGATTACAGGCAAGAAAGTTATAAAATCAACGATGAATCTATCCAAGTTATAAGACAAACAAAAACTGATAATAATTGGGAGGAACGTAAATCTTTTCTCTTTCCTCTCAAATTTGAGTCAGTTAATGACATTCAAGGTAAAGGAAAGTCTCTTGGATTAATCAAACCGAAAACAATCAAGAGGTCTTATTTACAAGAAGACGATAGAGATTGGAAGCCCAAACAACAAGCTATATTAGACCAAGGTGATTTATTTGAACCATCCGCTGATATTGAAAAAATTCCTTATAAATTCGGATATGAGTTTACGGAATTTGGAGATATCAATCACCGTTACTCCATAATAGATTGGGAAATTTTACAACTTTATCGAAATTGTAGA
>JAVLCL010000002.1:0-28588 GCA_031580825.1 Halothece sp. Uz-M2-17 | reverse complement strand
CGAAGGGTAATTTTTGAATTATTGAGTAATGCCGGAAAATATTCTCGCCCTAATACTACAGTTGAGATTATGCTTTCAGAAACAATCCACAACTGGATTTGCATTAGTGTCAAAAATATTGGTTATGGAATTGCCCCTGCTGAACAAGCCTATATCTTTGATCGCTTTCGCCGAGGAAAGGGGGCAACTCAGAAAGCAATTCCAGGCACGGGCTTAGGTTTAGCGTTAGTTAAATCTCTTGTTCAACATCTTCGTGGCAAAATTGATCTCGACAGCGAGTATAATCCCGATGGAGTTGGGGAAACGATATTTCATGTTATCCTTCCTCGCTCTTTAGATAACGTATTACAAACAGAACAATCGTGATTGACCCACAATTTAGTAACGAACCAGCAGAAGCAGTAGATTCGACAGAGTCTGAATTAGAAGCACAATTAGAGGCGGTCAAAATTGAAACCGAGGAGGTAGCAAAACGTCAACGGCGTATTACCAGTGAAATCGCGATCGCGCACCCAAGAGAATCGGTTTGGAAGGTGCTCACGGATTATGAAGCACTGCCGGAATTTATTCCCAGCTTAGAAAAGAGTCAGCGTTTAGAACATCCCGATGGGGAAAAAATTCGTTTAGAACAAGTGGGAAAACAAAAACTACTGAAAATGAATTTTAGTGCGCGTGTGGTTTTAGATTTAGAAGAAAGTCATCCGGAACGGATTGATTTTGAGATGGTAGAAGGAGACTTTAAAGCCTTTTCCGGCTATTGGTTATTACAACCGGAAACACAAACGACACAACTGATCTACAGTATCTTTGTTTGGCCCCCACGGACGATGCCTGTCAGTCTAATTGAACGTCGCCTGAGTAAAGATTTATCGTTGAATTTAGTTGCCATTCGCCAACGGGTAGAGTATTTATTCGGCTAGGATGCAACTTTTTCAGGAGAGAGACGAGAATGTAAAAACTCAAGGGGGGAACTCATATTTTCTGCAAATCCTAAAATCGCGCGATCGCGCCACTCATAAATCAATTCTCGCTCTTGATTAAACAGAAAAGTTCCCCCGCGCTGGGTCAGATATCTAGCATCTGGGACATATGTTCCCCAATGACTCAGCACTTCTCCCATATTCCGCAAACGGAGAGTCGCCAATTCAAACGGACGTTGAAAACCACTTCCCCCTGCCCAGTTAAAAAACGAGCCTTGTAAAGGGGGTAGCGGTGGGGCTTTAATTACTTCGTCATCCCCAATGAGTTGGGGGGCAGCGCGATCGCCGGTATAGCCTCGTAACACCTCTTGCAGGGTGCCAGGGCTACCGATTCCCGCACACATGAGCAATAAATTAACCCAAGCCTGTTGCGGTGCCGACAAGCCAGGAATATTGAGAGTTAAACCCGGATAGAGTCCGAGCTTTTGATGAAGACTCCCGTTGGGATCAACCAATAAACGATCTTCTGGAAATCCTGTAAATTGACAAAAACGCTGACCCGAGGCGAGATTGCCAATTCCCACCGCTCGCACTGTCACGTTCAAGGCTTCCAGTTCACAGCGCGATCGCTGCAACCACCACGCATATTCCAAACTATCAAAGTCTCCCAATTGAGGAAATATGATCACCAATAAATGAGTAGAACTATCACAGTTTTTAAGCAAAAAGTCATTTTTGCCATGACTCACCGCTTGCAATTGGGTTTCTTGGAAGAGAGAGTAAGGATTAGAAGGAGTCGCCATAAAGAGTCCTAACCAGAGTTAACTGCAACTAACGCTGTACATTTTTCCGTTTCGCTTGACTTCTCGCTGTTCTGGGAGGACGTTGGCGAAGTTCGGGTTCGGGTTCGGGTGCTTCTGCTTTCCCTTTTTGATCCGTTTGCATTTTTGCTTTTGCTTTTGATGCACTCCGGCGCAAGGCTTGCAAACGAGTTTCATAACTTTTGCGGTTCCGACGATTGGGGGTTTGTTCAATCAGAGTTTTTAAAGCACTTCCGAGGCTTTTGTAGGCATTGGGGACACTGTAACCAAAACGAGTTGCCAGCGCGATCGCTTTTTCATCCGCATCAATCAGGGCTTGGACTGTTTTTTCACCATTATTTTTTTGCCAGAGGCGATAACCAGAAACACCACACAAGCCAAGAGCTAAAATTAAGAGTAAACCATCTTGCACCCAGAGTTCACCAACAGCACCGCCTAAACCAATCGCTAGGGCTGCCATTTCCCATCCTTCTTTGGGGATAGTATCGTTTTGAATGCGAGCGACTTCATGCCAAAACATAAGATTACGCTGGTCTAAGGAGAGATTTTCCCACTTGCCAAGGTCAATTTGAATTTCCACCTCATCCCGACCAATTTCTTCGCTGCGGATAATGGGGGGATTCACTTCTGTGGTTGCCTCAACGATCACCCAACTTTGTAACTCAGGTGGTAATAGGGTTTTTAAGCGTCGCAATTCGTTCATTTCGGCTCTGGCAGAAGCAGTGGCAAAAGATGTCATGTCAACCTCCTAGACGACAAACCGAGGATTAGTCTCGGCTTTCTGAAATATATTAATGTGCTGGCTATCGACTATCTATCCCCAGAGTGTTGCTAAAGGAACTATAGTCCACCATCCCTAATATACAATAGGGTGCATTCAGTCTGCACCCTACTTTTTGTCACTAACGACTCAAGAATAAGGATTAATTCATACGGCTTTGAATAGTATCGGTCAAACCTTCTGGTAGAAGCACTTGGTTGACTGCGTGAATCACACCGTTACTGGCTTCAATATCTGCTTGAATGACACTGGCATTATTGACAATAACGCGATCACCAGAAACAGCAACCGCAAGTCCGCCACCGAGAGCATCCACAGTTCCGGGTTCTATTTGCTCTGAGGTCACTGCGCCCGAAACGACATGATAAGTTAAGACATCCACTAATAAGTCTTTATTCTCCGGTTGTAACAGAAATTCAACGACACCATCAGGTAGTGTGGCAAAGGCTTGGTTAGTTGGGGCAAAAACCGTAAACGGACCTTCTCCTTGTAAGGTTTCCACTAGATCCGCAGCTTGCACCGCTTGGACTAAGGTACTAAAGTTATCATTATTACTAGCAATACTTACAATATCCTGACTCTCTTCTGCTTCAGCAGATTGGGTTTCTTCAGGAGAAGCGGAAGTGCTTTCCATTCGGCTTTGAATCGTTTCGGTTAAGTCTTCTGAGAGAAGCACTTGATCAACGGCATGAATCACACCATTACTCGCTTCAACATCCGCTTGAATCACGTTAGCATTATTGACCATGACACCTTGGTCAGAAATATCAACGGAAAGTTCTCCGTTTAAGGAGTCAACCATCCCTGTTTCCAGTTGGGTTGAGGTCACTGCGCCTGAAACAACATGATAGCTTAAGACATCTACCAATAGGTCTTTATTCTCCGGTTGCAAGAGAAATTCAACCACGCCATCGGGAAGTTGTGCAAAAGCTTGATTGGTTGGCGCAAACACTGTAAATGGACCTTCTCCTTGTAAGGTTTCCACTAAATCCGCAGCTTTAACGGCTTGTACTAGGGTGCTAAATGTTTCGCTACTGCTAGCAACCGTAACAATATCTGCTTCTGCTTGCGTCAACTGTATTGACTGTGGAGAATTAGAGTTTTGGGGTTTTGTAGAGGGGAGAGTTGCAGCCGTTGTTGCGGTGCTGATCCCAAGTGTCAGGAATAGACTGATTGTTAGAGGTTTCCAGAGTACAGTTTGATTTCTCATGGGCTGAAATATGAAGGATTGTAAATCTTCTTAATGTCAGCTTAACTTTAATATTTTCAAAATAACTGTATCTTAAGCATTATTCATGACACTGCATTGAAAAAAAATTCTTTTTCAGTAAAAACACATATTTTTCAAAAGAAGAAAAATGGACTGTTGCTTTTGAAAGATTCTCAGCTATCCACTAACATCTGATATGGTTTAATGGATTCGAGTTCAACTCACATTCAGGAATCACTATGCGGACGATCGCGCAAATTAATGACAAGATTCAAGCTCAAAAAGCTGTGGTGTGGACAGTGGAAGAGTTAAAAGCTCACGTGGCAGAAAAAGGGGTCAGCCAAGTGGCGAAAGAAGTGGATGTGGTGACAACAGGAACCTTTGAACCGATGGAATCTTCGGGAGCGATTATTAATCTCGGACATACAGATCCCCCGATTAATATTCGACAATGTTGGCTCGATAGTGTCCCTGCTTATACTGGCTTAGGCGCGGTTGATCTGTATATTGGGGCAACAGCCAGTCCAGATTATAGTAGTTCTGGAGAAACCAGTGAGTTAGAAACCCGTCTTGGGGTTTCCCATCGTGAACGGGGGGGTGGTCATGTGATCCAAGATTTGATTGCTGGTCAACCCGTGCAATTGAAAGCAATTGGACAAGTGAGTGATTGTTATCCGCGTGCTTCCTTTCAAACCACAGTGACTCGCGAGACGATTAACCAATTTTATCTTTACAACCCGCGTAATGTTTATCAGAATTTTATTGTTGGGGTGAATGCGGGAGAACGGGTGCTTTATACTTATTTGGGTCCGCTACACCCAAACTTAGGAAATGCTGTCTATTCTTCTCCTGGCGCGATCGCGCCATTATTTAATGATCCGCAACTGAACCTGATTGGAATTGGAACTCGTATCTTTTTAGGAGGGGGAATTGGTTACATTTCCGCAGAAGGAACCCAACATTTTCCCAAACAACGGCGACTTCCCAATCAAACCCCAATTGGACCAGCAGCAACACTTACTCTCGTCGGTGATGCCAAAGCGATGAGCCCGCGTTGGGTGCGAGGCTGTTATTTTCGCAACTATGGTCCCTCTCTCATGCTTGGAGTGGGGATTCCGCTACCCATGCTAAATGAAGAAGCAGTTGCTCATTGTGCGATTAAAGATGAAGAGATTGTTGCTCCAGTTGTGGATTTTTCCATTCCTCGTCGGGTGCGCCCTACCTTTGGTTTAGTCAGTTACCAACAATTGAAAAGTGGCACGATTCAAATTGAAGGGGAAACGGTACGAACTGCACCATTAGCCAGTATTGCGCGATCGCGCGAAATTGCCGAACTCCTCAAGCAACAAATTCTCGAAGGAATTTTTCCTCTGGCTGAACCGGTTGCACCCCTACCCATGGATCGAGCTTTTCTTCCTCAAGATCGTTGGGGATCTCAATTCGCATTGGAATAATGTTTTTCTACCCTCTTCTGTAATTGTTGCTGTAGGGATTCAGACGGATTAACCGTTAGCCCTGAAAAGTTACTTCCTAATGGTGTATCCGTTTCCTCTGGTGAGAAATAGACCCAACGACTCCCTTGGGGTAAGTCTTTGACTTCAGTAGGGTCACAAGTTAACCAAACTAAAGGTAATGAAGGAGGATTCTGTTGCTGTGTTTCCTGAGATTGAACCGCTGCTAAAACTTCTAGGACTTCTTGTTGAGATTGAATCAGTCCTGTTTGTGCTGTCCAGAGTTTAACATTCAGTTGACTGCGGAGGGCGTAAAAATAAAGGGATGCTGCTGCAATGACTGCATCTTCAAATAATTCTTCTTCCCACGCGATCGCGCTATTTAAGCAAATTACAACATCCTGTCCGCCCATCGACAATTCTAATTCCCGAACTCGTAATTCCCCATACCGCGCACTACTCCGCCAGTGAATAAGACGAGGAGAATCACCGCGTCGATAAGGGCGTAACCCTCGCGTTAAACCCATCGTTGCTGCTTGAAACCGTCTCTCTTGCGGAAATTGATCACTATCTTCTTCCCCAATCGTATCCAAAAGAGAACACTGTTTTAGCAGTAAAACAAGAGGATAAACAATCGCTTTCGCCTGAACCTGACGACTGCGACGACTCCAGAAAAGTCCGAGAGGGGTAGCAGTGCGTAAATCGACCTGTGACCAATGATAAATTCCCCGTTGTTTCGCTTCTATAGTGTAAATCCAGTCATAACTCTCTTTGGGGGGAATGACTTCAATCGCCCGTTGTGGAGTTTTTCCGAAAGCTGATGGTAACTGATCTATGACTTGTAAAAGTGTTTTCGGCTGCGAGGTTGGGTTTTTGATCGTTAACTCTAATGTCAGTTCATCTCCTGCACTGACGGGATAAATAGGAGATCGTCGCACTTGAAGCGGTTTTAAAGCTCTTGGCGGTAGCACCGCAGCCAGCCCTAATAGCGCAAAAATGAGACCACTGAGGGCATACAACCAACCAACCATTGTATTCGTTGCTGCACCAAAGAAAGCAATTGCAATTAACAGTAAAACTAATCCGCCATAAGAGGGGCTAGAGACATGATTTTCTAACCACGATTGAAGACGATGCAGCATGATTAAAACTGAACTTAAATCACTAAGACACTCCTCTCATCTTAACTCTCTAGCAGTTTTAATGGGAAACTGTCACGTACGGTTCTTAGGGGAGGGAAGAGAGGCGACTCTCAACCTTTACCCGCTAGCTGATCCGAATCTTCCTGATCACCCAAGAAAATAAGGAACTCAAACAAGAATTACAGCAAGTGAAAGAAACACCCCCAGTTTTAATCATTCAAGATTCAGGAGACTTTAAGTTTCAATCTGGAAGTGCAAAATCTAGAAAAGGTGGCTAATGGTCAACTTTCCATGACTCAACTCCAACCGGGATCAAATGCAGATTTAGGGTTAATGCGATCGCTGGCTGTAGTTAAAGAATTACAAAAGGTTCAAACCCAAGGACGCTTGCAAAACGTTCAATTCCATGCATTTTCCGCAGCACAATTATTTCTTCCTAACTCTGAAGAATTTGCACCCATTGATCGCGCGGAAAATTCAAGTCGTCGTCGCATAGAAATCCCTTTCTCTCCTCTCGGTGAAGCCCAAGTCATCCGTTAGGCGAGCATGAAACAGTAATTAGCGAAAAATTGCTTGATCAATCGTCGCGCGGAAAAACTCGCCATCCTGTTGAAAGGTTTCTCCATCAAAGAACCACCCGCCACGGATACGAGTGGGAATTGTATATCCAGCAAAGGTTTGTTCAGCTTCAATCATTCCCCCAAACGGAATATAGCGATACCCTTGTTCATCTGGGTTTCCCCACCGTGGAAATTGGATGGTTTCTAATTGTCCTTCTGTATTCACACTCAGGGTAAGAGGAATCGTTTCTGCTTGGAATTTCAAATGCGCGATCGCTTGCGACGCATTGAGGCTTTTCCAAGTTACATCAGACCGACACAAAACAGAAGGTAGCCACATACACTCTCCCAACATCCGACCGATTGCCGATCGCGCAATATCCTCTCCTGATGCTTCCATAACTGGTAATAGTCCGAGAAGTTTCCACTGCATTTTTCCTTCACCCTGCACCAGTTGGTCAAATCCCCGAATGGGAATCCCTTTCATCGTTGCTTTCCAAATGAACCCCAACGGAAACGCAATCACTTGTTCGGCAGTAAAAGGAAGCCAATTTTTGAGTTTAATTTCTCCGTGCATGGTCAGGTGAACCCCAGAAGCAAGAGGGGTTTCTGGCGCTATCGCGTGTTTCAGATAACATTGCGCGATTTCTGGCAAAGCAGTATAATTTTCCCATCGGAAGTTTTCTTCTGAAAGAGGAGCAGTTTCCCATAATTGTTGAAGCGATACGATTTGATTCATGGAATCCGACAAGACGATTAACAGAAACTGATTGCTTCTACCTATACATATTTTTCGCTAACCGTCAATCTCTCTTCACAAAAGTTTTAAACTAGCAACAAAAATACATACGACTTGTCCTCAAAAAACTTGACAAGTTTTCAGCATTTCCAACGAAAGAATCGGTGTTTAAGTCAGGTCAATCTCGTTTTAGACAAAAACTCCCTTTGGATTATTGTTTTCCTCACTATACCTGAAACGGCGTAATTTCGTCAAGATTGGGGATAAAATTTTGCTTTTGAAGAAATGTAAAGATCCCGCTTCCATAGAAAAATTCAATGCAGCCATCATTGAGAATTGATATAACGGCAAAGTTGCCTAGTTTCTTTGAGAAGAGAGAAACCCAGCACTTATTTTGACAGATCTCATGTGGTTAACCCTAATTGAAAGCCCCTTATTTACCTTCACAATTTTATTACTGGTAGTTCTGATTGTCCCGCCTATTTTTGAGCGTCTTAAACTCCCTGGATTAGTGGGATTAATTGTTGCTGGAATTGCTTTAGGGTCTGACGGCTTAGACTTTTTGGACTCAGCATCAGAAACCATGAAACTGCTTTCTGATGTGGGAAAAATTTATCTCATGTTTGTAGCAGGATTAGAAATTGATCTCAATGAATTTCGCAAAGCAAAAGGAAAAGCCTTAGGGTTTGGAATCACAACATTTCTTGTTCCCCTTTTCATCGGAATCTTAGTCAGTTCTTTATTTGGATATGGGATAACGGCTGCCGTTTTAATGGGATCTTTAATGTCTTCTCATACCTTGTTAGGCTATCCGATTGTCACCCGACTCGGGATTGAACGTAATCCAGCCATAGTGGCAACAATTGGCGCGACTATTTTTACTGATATTGCCTCTCTTCTGTTATTAGCTATTTGTTTATCAATTCATCAAGGGGATTTTTCGGCAACAAGTTTAATCATTCAATTAATTGCCTTAGGGATTTATGCAATTTTAGTTTTATTCGGTTTAGATTGGGCAGGAAAATTTTATTTTCGACGGACAGGAGATGATGAAAGCAATCAGTTTTTATTTATTTTATTAGCCGTCTTCTTAACCGCAGTCGGTGCGCAATTAATCCAAGTCGATAAAATTGTTGGGGCATTTTTAGCAGGGTTAGCCGTTAATGATGTCGTAGGACGGAGCCAAGTCGAAGAAAAGATTACCTTTGTGGGCAGTACCCTTTTTATTCCCTTCTTTTTTGTTAACATGGGATTACTCCTTGATTTATCCAGCTTAAAAGAAACATTAACAGGAAATTTAGCTTTAACTGCGCTGTTAGTCGGAGGATTATTCTTCAGTAAAGGCTTAGCTGCCGCGATCGCGCAATGGATTTATGGTTATACCTGCACCGAAGGCTTAATCATGTGGTCTTTGTCCTTACCCCAAGTTGCTGCAACCCTCGCTGCAGCCCTAGCAGGTCTCAATCAGGGCTTGTTGGATCGCTCCTTATTCAATGCAGTGATTATGTTGATGCTTGTAACCGCCATGGTGGGACCGATTCTGACACAGCGGTTCGGTCGTCAGCTACAATCCCCGCGCCGTAAGCAACAATTAAGCTCACTGACCATCCCAGAAACGTTTGTCACCTATCCCCCCTCTCGGGTCTTGGTTTCTCTCGCTAACCCCAACACAAAAACGTATTTAGTGGAAACGGCAGCTTTACTAGCTCGCCAAGGGGAAGGAAAAGTAATTTCCTTAGCCGTAGTCATCGACGGTATGGCAACAACCAAGGACATCGATCAAGCCCAATTTTTATTAGAACAAACCCAAGAACTGAGCGACCCTTTTCAGGTTTCGATCCAGCCCGTACTGCGTTTAGATGACAATATTGCCCAAGGCATTACTCGCACTGCACGAGAACACGGGGTGACTTGGATTGTTATGGGCTGGAGTCCGACCACGCTTCGAGAACGTCTCTTGGGTAAAACCATTGATCATGTCTTTTGGACAGCCCACTGTCCCGTTGTCGTGATGAATCTCCATAAAGATCCAACTGAAATTAAACGGATTTTAGTCCCTATAGAAAATCTCAGTCCTCCCAGTTGGCGAACTATTGAGTTTGCTCAATTAATCGCGCAAACGAATCAAGCCCAAGTCACCCTCCTTCACATTGGGCTTTGGGGAGAATCGAAAGAGGATATGGAAGCCTTTGAAGCGGGCTTAAGAGAATGGTTGCTGTGGCATCAGTTTCCCCTTCCGATTCAGATCCAAACGATGCTTCACGATCATGTTCCCAAAGCGATTGTTCAAGTTGCTCAAGATTATGATTTAACCGTCTTACGGGCATTGCGCCGACAAACCGCAGGTGGACTAGCCGTTAGTGATATTACCACAGAAATTGTTGCCAACTTAGACGGATCATTGGTTTTAGTCGCCGAACCGCTATATAATCAGTAACCCCTCTCTGCCTGAACAGAAAGGGGAATCAAGTTTAACCAATCATTGCTTTAATGATTAGGAGTGGCAGCAACCGCAAGGTTTTCAGGAAGAAGATTCCGTAACCGTTGACCGTAGAGATCTAAAGCATTTCCGCCTAATAAAAGCGCAAGATGATCGCGATCGTAATCCGCAACATTCGCTGCATCAGATACACAGTTTCTTAAAACCCCATCCCAATGACCATAGTCGCCAGAGAAACAGGTGATATGCTTACCAATTTCACCCATGGCTTGGGGAAGATAAGCAGGACCGGGATCGTCAGATTCAAAAGAGGTAAAGATTTGTCCTCGTTCAAAATAGTCTAAGGGATCGCGGTGGCGTAAATCGTAGTGTTCATAAAGACTTTCATCTTCAATTTGCGTGGGATCATGTTGTTTATTCCACAACAGATCAAATAAGTTCCGCGCCTGTGAGATAATATTGACGTTATTTTGTCCGCCGTATTCTTGCACCATTAACTTAGTGAAGTCCATTAAGGAAGGACGATAAGGATGTTTGGGATCGAAATCGCGAATCCGTTTTTCCCAATGTTCATGGAAAGCATGGGCGAGATCAGGAACCCAACCACATCCCCCTTCCAGGAAGCCCACACGGAGATCAGGGAATTGTTCAAACGCGCCATCAAAGACCATCCGGGCTAAGGCGAGTTGTTGCTGGTTTCGTTGGACAAAAATATGAGTGAGAACAAAGGTTTCGGTATGGTCTGCTAAACCACCCACCATATAAGATCCAGGTCCACCATGAATCCCTAAGCCAATATCGAGATCGACAGCAGCTTGCAGAATGGGACGGAAATCAGGGTGAGAAACCGATTTTGCGGTACGGATATCTGGGAACGCATCCGGCGCTTTGGGATGAGGAATGGGAAGGTTAGGTGCAACCGCAACAGAAATCATCCCTAGTTCATTGACGCAGCGATACATTTCTTTCACTGCTTCATCCACATCTTGCAGGGGAATGACACCAATCGGTTGGAGACGATTGTCATAGCCTTTACAATCATCTGCCATGTAGTTGTTGTAGGCTTTACACAGCGCAACGGCAAGGTCTTTATCTAGAATGCTAGAAAAGATCAGGTTTAATGTTCCATAGATAACGTGGACATCAATCCCTTCTTCGTCCATGTGCTGAATGCGCACTTTGTTGAACATTGCCCCTAAAGTAGTATCAGGGTGTAAGTTGCGGAAACCACCTTTTCCTAACCCTTGCGGTTGGGGGAACATTCTTACAAAGTCATTGGTTTTGGTCTGGGGGTTGTAATCCACGATTCTGGCGCGTTGGTCGCCTAAACTGTCAACCACTAATCCCACGCGATCGCGATATTCGGGTTCTAGATAATCTCGTAAAATCAGCGGATTTTCTAATTTATGGGCATCCGCATCAATGACTAATAAGCCGTTATACATGAATTAAAGACTCCTCACAAAGGGTTTGACTACAGTTGATTTAATTGGATTGTTGTTTTGTGGCTTGGAATAACTGACGTAAACCAAACCAGTTTTCAAATGACCAAGACATCGAAGCTAGAATGACAATTCCAGGATATTTTTTAAATGCTGGTTCATTTTTCTCGAAAAAGGTATGTCCACCAATGGCTAAAACTTGGGTTAAGACACCGCAAACGAGGCTGAGTCGCCAGTCGATGAACAAATAACCAATCCCCACAAAGACGAGAATATTAACGATGTGGTGTAAAGCCTGATTAATTGGGTTTTGATGGCTTGCAATGAAGTGTGCTTTTGCCTCTTGGAAGTAACTCAACGTCACTCTCCTTTCTAAAACAAGTGTTGAGAAATTTGTACAGTTGGGAACTGAGAATGACCTGATTCGGAGATTAATTCTTGCCCACTGCAATCAGTGTAATCTACCACCATTTAAGCGTGAAATAGCCGGTTTGCTGGGACAATTCTTCTTCTGTTAGCCAATCGACTAGCTTGTACGTGCCAAAGACATGATCCCACCAATCGACTCCTAACCCGAAGTTATGATTCCACATCCCATATTTATGATGAACATAGTGAACGGGCATTTTCATCCAGAAGCAACGGGTGGGGTTTTCGTGTTGCAGTTGATGGGCGTAAGCAGAAAACGCTGCATAGGCAAGTGCGCCCAATAACCAACCGCTTCCAATTTCTACAGAAATCAAAAACGGCAATCCCATCGCGATCGCGCTTCCTTTAATATAATCAAAGAACTCCCAGATCACCCCTTGTCCTTCATTCCGACGATGATGATCCCGATGACGTTCGCCCAATTTTTGGGAAGCGTGCATCAGGCGGTGTATCCAGTATTCCACTAAACTAGCAACCACAAACGCAGCAAGAAAGCTAATTAAAACAATCATCACTCCTATCTTCCTCAGATTCCTTCCTAGATTCTATACAAAATTTCCCGAATTGTTGTCCAATTAGGCTGTTTTAAGAATTGCTTAATCATCTTTTGTGTCTGATGCGGTAAAGCGAGAATATTTCCTAATACCGGTCGCCACCGTTGCCAAGAAAAATAGGCTTCTGCTTGGGGAGAAACTTGCCAAAACCGACTGACTGAACAAGACATTTCATCTGTCTCAAGGGTCTTAATTTCATGCCACCATCCCACCGGAATAAAAAGCACTTCTCCTGCATTTAAGGTCACAGTTTTTTGTTCCCGAAGCGCAAGATTTGAATCAGGAAATTTTGTCAAATCTTTCGTTTCTAAATCCACTTGACTATAACAACAGCGTAATTTCATCCCATGGGTCAAATGAACCCAAATCGGAAAAGGATATAAAGATTTTGTGACCCTCGGCGGAAACAGAATCACTTGTTTCTGACCGTAAAGCTGACAGAGTGTCCCATGTAGAATATCGTAGTGTAAGGAAGCGGTATGTCCCCCATGTCCCATATACATCCGATAGTCAGTAACTGGATTAAGATTCAGTTTAGACCCCAAGGTTTGTAAGGAAGGGCTTTGGGATAAGGGGGTATCCTTGAGATTCGCTTTCGCTAAATAGATATCTTTCGCTTTGGCTTGACCATTCCGCAACATTTGGGCATACTCAGAAAACGGCATTTCTCGGACATCCACGCCACTGCCAATACTCTGCCATTGTTGTTTATCCTGTTGATAGCGTTGCTGTCCATAATGGCGAAATAAAAACCGATTACCGCCTATGGTTTCGCAAAGATAATCTAAGTTCCATTGCGTGTCTTTTCCCAATAACCCCGTTAAGACCAGAGGAACATTGGGTTTATCTTTTGCATTGAAAAAAGTCTCTAAGGATAAATCGGAGACATCAATCCTATGAATGGTTTCACTGATCATAATATAAAGCCTAATTTAACCGACATTAATTATATCTTTCCCGCTTATGTCTAACCTTTTATTAAATCTTTTAAGTCAGACTTCCCAAGTGGCAAAAGCACAATTTGAACAACAAACCAAAGCCGTTATCAAAACCCAAGAGAAGTTTTTACAAGCCGTACTGACTCGGCATCAAAATACACTTTTCGGACAAGAAGAAAACTTAAGTCAGATTGAAACCATTGCTGACTTTCGATCGCGCATGAGAGTTCGCAACTATGACGAATATGAACCGTATATCCAACGGATGGTAGCCGGAGAGGAAAATATCTTAACGCGCGATCGTGTAACTTATTTCAACGCTACCAGTGGTTCAACGGGAAAACAAAAACTGATTCCAGTTACGAAAAAATTTCAAAATTCCTTAGGCTGGGCAAACTTAATTAGTATCGGTTTTCTCAGTACCGCTTTAAAAAAACGAGGCACGCATTTACGAAAACTTTTGCTAACCAACAGCACCAATATTTCCGGTTACACTTCAGGAGGCATTCCTTACGGGAGTGGATCGGCTGGCGTTTTAAAAATGGGGAAATGGGTCTATCAACAACTCTTTGCAAATCCTTACGAAACCTTACAAGTTGATGATAGTTTCGCTCGTCATTATCTCTGCCTTCTCTTTGCCCTGCAAAATCCAGAAACAGGCGGAATTGTTGCTAATTTTCCCATGCTCATTCTGAGGACTTGTCAATATTTAGAACAGTATAGTGACGACCTCATTGATAACTTAAAAACAGGGACAATTCCCACGGGTTTAAATCTTGAACCTCACTTACGAAACCAACTCGAAAAACAACTGCAACCGCAACCGCAACGCGCCCAACAATTACAAACAATTTTAAGTCGTCAAGGACGATTAACCCCCCCGCAAGTTTGGGAAAACCTCTCCTATATCGCCACCGCGAGAGGGGGAACCTCAGACTTTTACTTACAACGTTTCCCCCACTACCTTGGAAACACCCCTGTTTTTGGGGCTGCTTACGCCTCCGCCGAAGCCACTTACAGCATCTATCCCGATCTCGACGTAGATGGGAGTGTCTTAGCAGTGGGAACCGGATTTTTTGAATTTATTCCGGAAGCAGAATGGGATGCAAAGGAACCGCAAACCCTACTCGCAGTAGAAGTTGAAGTGGGACAACGGTATCGCATTCTCGTCACGAACTATAGTGGTTTTTACCGTTACGATAATGGCGATGTTGTCGAAGTTGTGGGGTTTTACAATCAAGCCCCCTTAATTGTCTTTCGTCATCGTCGCGGAGGACTCATTTCTTCCACCGTTGAGAAAACAACAGAAGCTCATGCCGTCGCCGTCATGCAACGGTTACAAACCGAATTTAATCTCACCTTAGAAGACTTTTGTCTCACCCTGTCCGAAAAAGAAACCCCAGCCCATTACATTCTCAATATTGAACTTCCTCCGGATCAAGCCTTACCGGACTTAGACAAACTCTTGTTACGATTTGATGAAATCTTAAAAGAAGTCAATCCCCGCTATGGGGCAAAACGGCAAGACTTAGTCCCGCCCCCCCAACTGCATTTACTCGCTTCAGGAAGTTTTAATATTGTGCGAAAACGGCAGCTAGAGAGAGGTGTACCTGACTCTCAACTCAAATTTCCTCATATTAGCGAAGATCGAACCTTAGTCGCAGGGCTGACGATTTTAAAAGAAGTTAGATAACTCAATGCCTGTAACCATTTGCTCTTGAGAGCTTCAAGGAATGATCAATTCTCTTAGACTCCTGCTTCATTCCTTTTAATCTCCACGTTATAATTTGTTACGAAACCTACAATTACCCTCTATCTGTACTATCTTTTATGAGTAATCCTGCTCTGCACGCTTTTTATGTCGGTCGCGCTTTTGCGGAAGTCCTTGGTGAACGTATCGAAGATACTGTTACCAATAGTCTGAGTGAATTAGGACAACTCGAAGCCAAACAGCGAGAAGCCATGCAAGACTTTGTAGAAGAAGTGATGGCTCGCGCGGAACAAAGTGAAGGTTACTCAACCGCAACTTCTACCGCAAGCACCACTCAGTCTAGTCCTGCATCAAGTGCTAAAACCACAACTCGCCGTTCTCCAGAAGATGTGCAAGCCATGGTTGATGAATTAAGAGCTTCCATTGCCAGCTTACGCACTGAACTCAACGCCTATCGAAGCCAAAAAGAATCATAACGGAGTTTCTTTCTAATAAGCAAGTTCTCCCCTGCACTCTACTGCTAAAACGCTATCAAGGAATCGTGCTGTGTCTGCGCTCTCTGAGAAATCGAATCAGCCTCTAAACAAACAACTTTCCACTGCTTCTTCTGCCCCAGAAGCGGGAAAAAAAGCCTATCGTTGGAACCAAGAAAACTATTCCCGCAACCGCCGACGGTTAGATATTTGGTTTTTTGTGCTTACACTTCTCTTCAAGCTGTGGTTAGAAGGGAAGAAATGGAGCTATATCGGTGGTTATAGTGAAGAAAAAAAGAAAGCTCGTCGCCAAGCTAGAGCAGTATGGATTCGAGAAAGTCTGTTAGAGTTAGGTCCCACTTTTATTAAAGTCGGTCAACTCTTTTCCACTCGCGCTGATATTTTCCCGATTGAGTATGTTGAGGAACTCTCGAAACTCCAAGATCGGGTTCCCGCGTTTGACTTTGAACAGGTCGCAGCGATTATTAAAGAAGATTTGGGCAAATCGGTTGATCAACTGTTTCAAAGTTTTGACCCCACTCCCCTAGCAGCAGCAAGTTTAGGGCAAGTTCACAAAGCGCAACTCCATAATGGCGAAACCGTTGTTGTTAAAGTTCAACGCCCCGGTTTGAAAAAATTATTTACTATTGACTTAGCGATTCTTAAACGCATTGCTCGCTATTTCCAAAATCATCCCCGTTGGGGAAAGGGACGGGATTGGATTGGGATTTATGACGAATGTTGTCGCATCCTCTGGGAAGAAGCCGACTACCTCAACGAAGGGCGCAATGCAGATACTTTCCGGCGTAATTTCCAAAATTATAAAGAAGTGCGCGTTCCCCGTGTTTATTGGCGTTATACCTCATTACGAGTCTTAACCTTAGAATTTGTTCCGGGCATTAAGGTCAGTCATCACGAAGCCCTTGATGCAGCAGGGGTGGATCGCAGTGTGATTGCCCGTTTAGGAGCGGAAACTTATCTACAACAACTCCTCTATGATGGCTTCTTTCACGCGGATCCTCATCCTGGTAATTTAGCGGTTAGCCCCCAAGGTCAACTCATTTTTTATGATTTTGGCATGATGGGACGGATTAAAGGCAATGTTCGGGAACAATTAATGGAGACCCTATTTGGCATTGCGGAAAAAAATGGCGATCGCGTGATGAAATCGCTGGTTGAACTAGGTGCACTTGCCCCTGTTGGCGACACCAGTGCGGTTCGTCGTTCCATTCAATATATGCTGGATAACTTCATGGATGAACCCTTTGAGGAACAATCCGTTGCGGAAATCAGTGATGATTTATATGAAATTGCCTATAACAATCCCTTCCGTTTTCCCGCGACCTTTACCTTTGTTATGAGAGCCTTTTCCACTCTCGAAGGTGTCGGAAAAACCCTTGACCCTGAATTTAATTTTATGGCCGTGGCGCAGCCTTATGCGATGGATCTTATGAATAGTAACGGTTACGATAGCAACAAAACGTTTTTCGATGAAATTGGACGACAAGCAGCCCAAGTCAGTTCAACCGCGTTAGGCTTACCCCGTCGCCTCGAAGAAACCATTGATAAACTAGAGAGAGGGGATTTACGATTACGGGTGCGCTCCATTGAAACCGATCGCGTGTTACGACGGATGAGTGGCGTGCAACTGGGAACAAATTACACCTTACTCATCGTCGGCTTTACCATCTCAGCAACCCTCCTGCTTGTGGATGGCTTTATCACGCTAGCTGTGATTATGGCACTGGCTGCTGGCGCATCTGGATTTGCATTTATTCGTTTACTCAAACGGTTAGATCGTTGGGATCGAATGCAATAAACCGATAAAATAAACCTATTATTTTTTGTTTTGTACACTCGTTATTAAAAAAAAAGACCATGAAACGTCGCTTTAATGGGCGAACTGATACGGGAATGATGCGTGCAGTCAACCAAGACTGCTTATATTACGATCCGCGAGGGCGTTTCTTTATTGTTGCCGATGGGATGGGCGGACATGCTGGCGGACAAGAAGCCAGTAAAATTGCCACCCAAGCCATTAGTGATTACTTAGAAGAATATTGGGACTGTGATCTCAACTCAGAAGTTTTACTTCACCAAGCGGTTGAACAAGCCAACGAAAAAATTATTGCTGATCAACAAACCCATCCCGAACGGGCGGAAATGGGAACCACGGTTGTCGGTGTGATCTTTCGTAAAAATCAAGCCTGGTGTGTTCATGTGGGAGACTCTCGACTCTACCTGTGGCGAGATAATGAACTGATCCAACTCACTGAAGATCACACTTGGGTGGCTTGGGCACTAAAATCAGGCACGATTTCGCCCGCAGAAGCAGAAGTTCACCCTTGGCGCCACGTTCTATCCCAGTGTTTAGGTCGTAAAGAACTCTATAGTATTGATATTGATATTCTCAATATTCAACCGCGCGATCGGCTCTTACTGTGTAGCGATGGCTTAACAGGGGAAGTCCGCGAGGAAGAAATTAATGCCTTTCTCAACGAAGCAGAAACCTGTGACAAAGCAGTGACCCAACTGATTGAAACGGCAAAAGAAAATGGGGGTTCTGATAATATTACCGTCATTGTCATTGAAGAAGGGGAAACTGAAGACAGTTTCGGTAGTCAAGATGCCACCGAAACGCTGTCCTCAGAATATTAATCTCAAAGATTAATTGAGATCTAAACTGTCATAACCGGCAGGGAGATCTAAATCAGAATCTTCATTTTCTGCAAAAGGAGAAGGTTCATCAAGAGGTGATGCTTCTTCTGGGGAAGGGCGGTCGGTGTCAATATCCGCTAAATCTCCTAAGTTAAATAAGAAGGGGACACTGCTCTTATTTTCACCACCCATCACTAGCACATTGGGCATTTGTGAACCCCCATCACGCCATGCTGCAATCGCTTCTTTTTGCAAAACCAATGATCCCCCTTGGGCGCGTAACGTTTCTGCAAGGAGGCGTTGGGCTTCTGCTCGTCCTTTTGCTCGGTTAATATCGGCTTGGGCTTTTTGTTCTGCTTCTCGGGCAATGTAAACCGCCCGTTGCGCACTTTGTTCCGCAATTTGTTTGTCTTCTACCGCCTGAGCAAAGGCTTTGGTAAAGTTAAGATCAACCACGCTAGTATCAAGAACAATAATTCCGTATTTTTCTAGCCGTTGGTTTAATGCGATATCAAAATCCTCTTTTAATTCATCCCGTTTGGTAATGGCTTCTTCGGCAGTTTTTCTTGCTGCAGCTACCTTAAAGGATTCTTGAGTTTGTGGAGAAATAATTTTTGCGACCACATTACTCAAGGTTCCTTGTTTTCGGCGAATATCCACTACTTGTACCGGATCAAGGCGAAAGTTGATGGCAAAACTGGCATTTAAGTCTTGTAAATCTTTGGTGGCACTTTGCGCAGGGACTTCATACTTTTGCACAGTGACATCATAAACATCGACCTTGGAAATGATGGGAGGCTTAAAATGAATCCCTTCCAAAAGAGGGGTTTCTTGGGGTTTTCCCAAGATACTGAGTACGCCTGCTTCCCCAGGATTAATGACAGTGTATGAGTTAAAGCCAATGATGAGTAAGATAGCAGCGATTACACCACCAATAATGGCAGTTAGGCTTTGGATATTGGGTTGAGTCAAGAATTTTGCTCCGTGTTGGTTGTTTGCTATTGGCTATTTGTTCTTTATTACTCTGAGAGCATTGATTGAGAATTCCTTACACTGAAAGAGTGACAGATTTATAGGATAGAACTCAATTAACTCTAACAATCGTTAATGCTTGGTTTCCTGCACCAACGCCTATAAACCACCATAACTTGAAGGCAAATCAAGGGAAGAAGAGTCCTCTTCATTATCTTCAAAAGGGGAGGGTTCATCGAGGGGAGAGGCTTCTTCTGGTGAAGGACGGTCTTGATCAATATCAGCAAGATCTCCCAAATTAAATAAGAAGGGAACACTACTGTTGTTTTCCCCGCCCATGACTAAAACATTGGGCATTTGAGACCCCCCTTGTCGCCAGGCTTCAATCGCTTCTTTTTGTAGCACTAATGATCCCCCTTGAGCGCGTAACGTTTCTGCAAGGAGGCGTTGTGCTTCTGCTTTCCCTTTGGCGCGATTAATATCGGCTTGGGCTTCTTGTTCCGCTTCCCTAGCAATATAAACGGCTCGTTGTGCCCGTTGTTCGGCAATTTGTTTGTCTTCTACGGCTTGGGCGAATTCTTTGGTAAAGTTCAGATCAATAACGCTAGTATCTAAAACCACAATCCCGTACTTGTCGAGGCGTTGATTCAGGGCAATATCAAAATCTTCTTTTAATTCATCCCGTTTTGTAATTGCTTCTTCCGCCGTTTTTCGCGCTGCTGCAACCTTAAATGATTCTTGGGTTTGGGGAGCAACAATTTTAGAAACTACATTACTGAGCGTTCCTTGCTTCCGGCGAATATCAACCACTTTGACCGGATCAAGACGGAAGTTAATGGCAAAACTTGCTTTAAGATCCTGTAAGTCTTTGGTTGCACTTTGGGCAGGTACTTCAAATTTCTGCACCGTCACATCATACACATCCACTTTTGAGATGAAAGGAATTTTATAATGAATTCCTTCAAGAAGGGCATCTTCTTGGGCTTTACCAAGAATACTGAGCACCCCTGCTTCTCCTGGATTAATCACGACATACGAGTTAAAACCAATCAAGATCAGGAGTGCTGCAAGAATCCCACCGATAATTGCAGTGAGACTTTGGGGGGTTTGCTTAGTCAAGGTTTTTTTCTCCTTAGAGATGTCACTATGGTATTTTGCAGTGAGCCGAGGAAATAATGACAAAAGAATTCCCTTCGGATCCGATAACGGATATGGCTATCGTGATCATTCTCTCATTTCACTGAAAAGAATCATTTCTTATGAAGACGTTTTAATTCTTCTCTGAGTGCTTCCACTTGTTGACGCAGAGTGTCGAGATCTTCATCGTCACCGCTACCGGAAGTGGATTTTTCTTCGTCCTCTTCAATAATTTCAATGCGTCGCGGTTCGCCTTTTTGTGAGGAATCCGTGGAAGATTCGGCTTGTCCTCGTTGCGCTTCAGAAATCAGTTGTTCGACAAACTGACGCGCTTCTTCTGAGTTCATTTCGCCCCGCTTAACTAACTCATCGGCAAGTTTTTGTCCCTGAGTTCGGAGTTCTTTGAATCGCTCTGCTGCTTGTTCTTGTGCGTAGTCTGCTAAACCCACCCCAAAGTAAAAGGCTTTTTGTAAAATATCACCGAATCCAAATTGGTTTGACATGGATTGATCAATCCTCCCAAGGAAACTATTACTATCCTTACTTCTCAGCTTAACTTGCTTGCCCTGATCCAAGCTAAGCATTCACCACTATTCGCGAAAAAATTGTTAAGATTAATTTTAGTTATTAAATTCTGTATTTTTACTTAATGAGATTTAATTAATTTTTATTACTATTTTCTGTTGTGACTGGATTAACTGCTGTAAAAATGTAATTTTTGATGGTGCTTGGCTTCAAGTCTTCCCTTTCCTTTTTTAGACCACTAGAAACTTTGCTAAAAACAGACTCTTGTTCAAGATCATCTCTTCTCCGAATGGGGTACGCTCAATTATAAATTTTGATTGAAATCATTATTTTTTATGTCCCAATCCAATCATCGAATGATAAGGCTATTATCTAGTGGTGTGATGATTTTATGTACTCTGGTACTCAGTCATGGTGGGGGAATAACAGCTACAAAGGAAATGATTCGGGTTGGAGTTTATCAAAATGAACCGAAAGTATTTCTCGATGAGGAGGGACAAGTTTCTGGTTTTTTTCCCACTCTGATGCACGATATTGCAGAAGCAGAGAATCTCAACCTTCAGTATATTCCCTGTACTTGGGAGCGATGTTTGTCAGATCTGGAAGTGGGAAAACTGGACTTAATGATGGATGTTGCCTATTCCCCTGAGCGAGAGCAACGTTTTGATTTTAATCAGGAAGTGGTGTTTAATGCTCGCTCTTTTTTATATACCAGAGATGGCATTACGATTGATGATTTAGCGGATTTGGATCAAAAGCAAGTGGCGGTGCTTGATGGTAGTATCCAAGAAGACTTGCTGCGCGATCGCGCTCAGAAATTAAAGATCCAACCGATCTGGGTGGAGTTAACAACATTTCAAGCCCTCTTTGAGCAACTGCATCAAGGAAAAGTTGACCTAGCTATTGCCAATGAATTTATTGGTCAAGATTTGGCTCAAACCGATAACAACATTCAACGTGGTCTTTTAATCAACAGTTCACAGATTCATTTTGCAACGCCACAAGGAAAACATCAGGAATTACTAAATTTAATTGATCGACGCTTAATTACACTTAAAAATACTCCCCATTCTGTCTATCATCAAGCCTTACACCGTTGGTTATTGGGCTTCTCATCCACCACGGTTCGTTCCCCTTGGGTCGAAGAAGCAATTACCGCTGTCGTCGTCATTAGCATCCTTGGCATTATTATCATTATTATTCTTGCCAATCACCGCTTGAAAAAAGAACTGATTAAACGTCGCCTTGTAGAAGAAAACCTAAAACAAAGTGATGCTCAATTCAAACAACTCATTCAAAATGTTCCGGCTGCTTTATTTCGTTATATTCTCCATCCTGATGGTTCAGACCAAATTGTTTACATGAGTCCAGTTTGTGAAAAACTGTGGGAAGTGAAAGTCAGTGATGTTGAAGAAAGTGTGAATGTTTTGTGGCAAATGGTTCATCCCGATGACTTAGACGCAATGCAAGAGTCGGTAATGTTATCTGCAGCCACATTACAACCGTGGTTTTTTGAATGGCGTATCATAACCCCTTCTGGCAAACAGAAATGGTTACAAGGACGAGGCAATCCCCAAGAAAATTTTGACAAAGCAGTGGTTTGGGACACAGTTATTTTTGATGTGACAGAACAAAAACGGATTGAACAAGCCCTACAAGAAAGTGAACAAAAGCTACAAGAAATCACAAATGCCGTTCCAGGGGCAGTGCATCAGTATCTCATTGACACCGAAGGCAAAGAACAATTCCTTTTTATCAGTGAAGGGATCAAAATGCTGTATGGGATAACCCCACAGCAAGTATTAGACAATCCTCGTTTAATGTGGGAAGTGTTAGATCCTGAAACCCAATCCCGCCTCGAATCATCAATTGCATACTCTGCAACCCATCTCAGTCCTTGGGATTGTGAATTTGAAGTGACTCTCGCTGATGGTGAAAAAAAATGGATTAAAGGGAATTCTGTTCCGATCAAAACTGAAAGTGGCATTGTTTGGAACGGGATTTTAGTGGATATCAGCCAACAAAAATGGCAAGAACAACTCCTGGTCACCCAACACGAAATTCTCGAAGATTTAGCTGAAGGAAATGACCTAGAAACACTTTTTACTGAACTGATTCATTTAATTCAACAGCAAACTCAAGGTTTAATGGGGTCAATTTTATTACTCAAAGGGAAAAAACTTTGGCACTGTGGTCATTCCAGCTTGCCAGTCGGATATTTAGAAATGGTTGATGGTGTTGAAATCGGTGAAGGGATTGGCAGTTGCGGTCACGCTGCAAGCGTTGGCGAGCCAGTAATTGTCACCAATATTGAAACTCATCCCTTCTGGAAAGATTGGCAAGATCTGGCTGGGACTTATGGTTTAAAGTCCTGTTGGTCAATGCCCATTGTATCAGCCAATGATGATATTTTAGGAACATTTTCCCTTTACAGCCCGACTCCACGCCATCCCACTTCCTACGAAATAGATTTAATTAGCATTGCCTCGAAAGTCGCTGCCCTTGCCATTGAACGGAAACAGCAAGAATCCCTTTTAGAAGAAAAAGCGGAACAAGAGCAATTACTCACTCAAGTCGCGACTCGCATTCGCCAGTCTTTAGACTTGCAATTTGTTTTAGATCAAACGGTTCAAGAAATCCGCGATTATTTAGAAGCAGATCGGGTTTTAATCTATCGCATTAGTGGTGTATCAGCAAAAGTGATTGCAGAATCAGTCAGAGAAAACTGTATCTCACTCCTCAATCGAGAAATTAATGATCCCTGTTTGCAATCTCCTTATTATCTTTCTCGCTTTCAAGCCGGCTACATTCAAAAGATTGCTGATATTGACCAAGCTGACTTAGAACCTTGTCATCGCGAAATGTTGCGCCGTTATCAAGTGAAAGCGAATCTCGTCTTAGGTATTTTACAAGACGAACAGGTTTGGGGATTTTTAATTGCACAACATTGTCTCAAAAGTCGGGAATGGCAAAGTAGCGAAATAGCTTTTCTGCAACGACTGTCGGAACAAGTCAGCATTGCAATTCAACAATCAGAACTCTACGAACAAGTCAATATTGAACTCCACCAAAAAAGAGAACTTGCAGAGAAACTGCACTTCCAAGCGATGCATGATGCGCTGACTCAACTCCCGAATCGTAGTTTGTTGATGGATCGCTTACAACATACGCTTCAGGTATATCGGCGACGAAATACAGAACCTCGCATCCACTTTTCACTCTTATTCCTTGACTTAAATGACTTTAAAATCATCAATGATACCTTTGGTCATGAAGCCGGAGATGAACTGTTAGTGATCGTTGCTGATCGTTTACAAGGATCTCTGCGAGAGATGGATACTGTAGCGCGTTTAGGGGGAGATGAGTTTGTGGTGATCATTGAAGAAATTACTGGAGAATATGACGCGATTGAAGTTGCCAATCGCATTCATTCCACATTTGCTGATCCGGTTGATCTGAATGGGGAAGTTGTAAAGATTAGTACCAGCATTGGGATTGTTCTTAATAGTCCAGACTATAACTATCCTGAGGAAATGCTCCGTGATGCTGATATTGCGATGTATGAGGCAAAACGGAACGGTCTAAAATATGCTGTGTTTCATCCTTCGATGCAGGTTGATGAAACGATATCAGCCAAATCCAATGCTGAAAAAGATATTGGCGAAGGGAAACATTAATGGGAAATGCCAGTCTTTTTCACTAATTGATATCAACTTAAAACATGAAATTTTCTTATTCTCAGGTTCTTCTATTTTGCCTTGCCTTTTTTCTCTACAATCCTAAAGTTATTGCTCAGGAAACCGATCATCAAGTAGAACAATTTTGTCATCAGGAGCTATCTCAAAAAATTGATGACATTATAGAAGAAAATGCCGAGGGTTCACGTTGGGGCGTTATGATTCAAGATTCATTGGATCAAAGTGTTCTCTATCGAAGAAATGCTAATCAGTTCTTTATTCTAGCTTCTAACTTAAAATTATTTACAACCGCACTGGCATTAAGTCAATTCCCCCCTGATTTCCAAATTAAAACCCCAATTTTTACTCAAGGTCAACCCCCTAACTTAGAACAATTAAGGATTATTGGAAAAGGTGATCCGTCTTTCAATAGTTATCATTTAGAACAATTGGCAGAACAGTTAAGTAATCAGGGAGTTCGTTCTATTGCAACCCTGATGTTAGAAACCGGATATTTTGATACACCCGCTATTAATTCAACTTGGGAATGGGAAGATGTTTATGCAGCTTATGGAACAGCCGTTAATAGTTTAATTTTAGATGAAAATGCAGTGACTTTAACCTTACGCCCCCAACAAGTGGGAGAAGCGGTTCAAGCGGATTGGGATAATGACATTGCTGCGTCACAATGGACACTAACCGGAGAAGCGATTACTGCACCCAAAAATACTGATTATGCGGTGGAATTAAATCGAGAATTGGGGACATCACAACTGAATTTAAGCGGAACCTTACCCCGAGATATCCAAAGAGATGTTTGGCAGTTAGCAATTCCTAATCCTGATTATTACTTTCGAGATGTTTTACTCACTAAACTAAGAGAAAAAGGAATTCAAGTTAATCAGGTGCAATTTTCAGCGTCAGAGGTTTCTCCTATTTCTGGTGAACTAATAATGCAATTTGTGTCCCCTCCTCTTGAGGAATTAATTGTAGAAATTAATCGTAATAGTAATAATTTATATGCAGAAGCCTTATTAAAAATTTTAATTGAGGAAGTCGGAGAAGATGTAATCCAAGAACAATTAATGCAGTTGGGTGTTTTACCTGATGGTTATTCTCTAGCGGATGGATCAGGGCTTTCACGGCGAAATTTAGCAACTCCGAGCGCGATCGCGCAACTGTTACAAGGAATGTTAAATCATCAAAATGCAGACACTTTCCAATCTTCTCTCGCCTTAGCCGGAGTTAACGGGACGTTAGAAAATCGGTTTCAAGGAACCCCCTTGCAGGGAAAGATACAAGGAAAAACGGGAACGCTCACTGGAATTTCTGCATTATCTGGCTATGTTAACTCACCCCAAGATCAACCCTTAATTTTCAGTATTCTCCTGAATCATTCTCAGCGTCCTCCATCCGAGCAAAGAAAAATGATTGATCAGATCATCTTATTATTATCGCAATTAAAAGACTGTTAATGATTACTCTTTTTTTTGAAAATTATTCACGATTCTCCGTAGCAGGTTGATCTTGTTTCTTCACTTTTGGTTTTGGTTTACGTTTCTTTTTTTTAATTGGTGGAAAAACTTCTTGCGCTTCTACTAAAACCAGTTCATTGCCTTGTCTAACTGCTTCCACTTCCCAAAATGCTCCTGCTTTAGGACTCACTAACTGACCTTTAATTTCAATAAAAAATGGATTAAATCGTCGAATGGCTTCCTTATTGGGATGAATACTAATTCCAAAATTGCCTTGATCTTCATTCCAAAATAGTAAATTGCCTCTGATACTAAATCGATCTTCAAGAATATGATCTGGAGAAATATTGTTTCCGTCTTCGGTTCTGTAAGTTCCTTTCAAGATAAAATGGAGGCAAGGATCTTCTTTTAAAGTTTTTAACCAACAGTTCCAGACTAATTCTTCTTGAGGAGGTTGCCACCATCTCCGAAAGAGTTCTGCGGGAAACATCCCATCTCGGGTGATTAAAACTCCCTCAGCCGTTGCCGTATCACTGGGAAGATATATGCCACGAACAATACCGGTACTACGGTACTGATTTTTAATAGTCGGCTCTTGAATATAAATCGTCATCGTTGAATCAGCTAATATAAAATTGAATCTCTCAAATTAATTTATAGCGTTTTTTTGCAATGTGCCTTAGAAAAGTAAAAACTACGGTATAAGAGTCTTCGCACACCGAAAACCAACAAAGATTTGACGGAGATGAGGATAATACCAATTCCGCCAACAACTATCTAAAGCCCAAGGGCGAGTTGCCCAGCTTCCGCCTCGCAAAACCCGATGTTGGTTATCAAAATAGGCTTGGGAATAACCGCGATAAGGATAGGCTTGAAAATTAGGATAAGGTGAAAACCAATCGGCTGTCCATTCCCACACATTCCCGAGTAAGTCATAACAGCCATAATTGCTTTTTCCACCTGGATAAGCATTCACAGGAGTCGTTTGTCCGATCCGTATGTCATAGTTACCGTGAGACGAGTTCGGAATCTCTTCTCCCCAAGGATAAGTGGTCGCTTGCTTTAAATCTTGGTGCCAACAAGCTGCTTTTTCCCATTCTGCTTCCGTGGGAAGACGTTTGCCGACAAAATTAGCATAGGCTTCGGCTTCATACCAACTCACCCCGTAAACCGGATGATCTGCCCATTCTGCGCCTTCTGACCAATAGAGAGGCTTTGCCACAGGGTTATTTTGTAGCCATTGCCACCCTTGTGCTGACCACCATTCTCGCTTTTGATAACCGCCTGCTTCCATAAACTCCCGATATTGTCCGCAAGTGACAGGATATCGATCAAGCCAATAGTCTTCTAAATGTACTTGATGGGCAGGACGGGCATTATCTTGAGGATGGGTATCGCTGCCCATGATAAATTCTCCCGCAGGAATTTTAACCATATCTGCCATCACGTCACCGGTACTGGTGGAAGGAGTGATCGGATATGACGGAAACCCTACTTGCAATTGCTGCAGTTGTAAAATCAAGCTAATGGTTTCGCTATGTTGGCATTCATGTTGAATCAACCACCACCAAAGACGACTTTGTTCTTCAACTGGGGCAGTTTCTAGATAATCTAATACCGCAGCGCGAATATCATGAAGATAGTCGAGGATGAGAGAAATGGAAGGTAGGTTTTGTCGTTCTTCTTTCGGAAGGGTATCGGCAGCAAACAGTTGGCGATATTGGGGATAAAGCGGTGGACTCCCTTTCAGATGTTCAAGTATCCATAAACCTTCAGTAAAGGCGATATGTCCTAAATGCCACCCGACAGGACTAAAATCAGGATGGGCTTGAGTACAGAAAGCATTAAAGTCTAGGGTGTCAAAAAATTCGAGGCTGCGATCGCGCATTGCCTCCAATGCATTATAAATAGCACTGCGGTGTGACTTGATTGATGTGAACCGTTCCATCCTCTCCCACACAAATGATACTTTGTTCTGGACAACGCTTCCAGTTTCCCTCAAATAACGGTTCTGATGCAATAATGACCGCCTGAGGATAGTTAGGGTCATTTTCTAGCCAATAGAGACTTGGCGCGGGAGACTGACTCGCAAACCGACTTGCAACTAATTGCCTGCCATCACTAATAACGATATTCGCACAAAAATAGACATTGCCTTGTGCTTGAGCAATATCACTTAATTGGTTTAAAGCAGTTTCAACCGCTTGCGCCAAGGAGAGTTTCGGTTGGGTATAAAGCTGATGAAGAATTAAGCCAAAAATATGTTCAGAGTCAGTTGTGCCATGAATGTGCAAATAAACGTCATCATGAAGACTCAGACGCAGAGGACGATAGAGGGTTGTCCGAAACTGATTAATATATCCATTATGAGTAAATAATAAAGTGTCAGCAAGGGATAAACCTTCACTGGTGAAGGGCTGACAGTTACTTAAATCCACCGCTAAACCAGGAGTGGCACTGCGAACATAACCCAACCAGCAGCCAGCTTCCACATAACGACTAATCTGGGGCAGGTTCAGATCACTCCAAATGG
>JAVLCL010000292.1:0-4581 GCA_031580825.1 Halothece sp. Uz-M2-17 | reverse complement strand
CCATCGGAAAACGATTGACTCCAGTCTTCTTCACGGGTTTTGCGATCTAAGTTGGTTAAGGCTTCTGATTCTTGGGTCGTGATTTGTTCCAGATAAGGGTCAAGTCCAGCACCCAGTTCAAATGCACTTTCGATCGCGCTTTGTAACTGAGAAGAAATCCCTTCTTCTTTTCCTTGTTCCACAATCTGTTCTAACTGCTGAACGAGAATTCCTAAGGGGGTTACGGGTCTTGCGGTTTTTTGACTGGGTTTATCGTTGGTGATCGTCATTTGCCAATACTCTCTACTTAAGTCTGCTTCAAGATTAGGATGATTAAAATTTGGCTTTGGCGAGGAACTCATTGCCGTCCTTATCTTAGAATATTGTTAAGAAAAATGTCATGATCGCGCTCCTGTTTTTCCGATTAATCTTCCTTTTGATTTATAGCGTTTTTCAGCTTATTCCATTTAAGCCTTGTTATATCTTGTTTTTAGCTCTGACTTTTTAAGATATTTCCCTTGATAGATGACGAAAAGCCTTCTCAGGATGAGCTTACAAAACTTATTAAAAATTAGAAAAATTCTGATTTTAAGGCAAAAGTGATAAGAATCCTTAAGCGTGTTCTAATGTTAGGAAGCGTCAGGATGGCGATTGATTTCCACCCCGACTGACACAGTTCATCATTGACCCGTAACCGAAAAGACTAATGATAAATGACGAACTCTTACCTTTATCAACGCGCATCGCCTATGGAATCGGAGACTTTGGGGCTTCCATGTCTTTGAATGTCCTAATTATTTTCTTCTTTTTCTTTCTCACCACCGCAGCGAGTGTTCCCCCGGATATTGCAGGAACAATTTTATTGATTAGTAAAGGCTGTAATGCCGTTGCAACGCTCTTTGTTGGTCCCTTGAGCGATAATACCCGCACCCGTTGGGGAAGACGACACACTTGGATGCTAGGCAGTGCGCCGATTATGGCGATTAGCTTTGTATTGCATTGGTGGGTTCCCCCACTAACAGGTTGGCAACTTTATGGCTATTACCTGATTGCTGCTATTTTCTTTCAAGTGAGTTTTGCTTGCTTTCTCATCCCCTATAGCGCGCTACTGACGGATCTCAGTGACGATAACCAAGAACACATCCGTCTCAATAGTTGGCGGTTTGGGTTTGCGATGGGTGCGAGTACCTTTTCACTGTTGTTGATGGAAGGGTTAAATTTTTGGAGTGATCAACCGCAGCAGCAACTACCGATTTTAGGAACCGTTTGCGCGATCGCGCTTTTAGTCTCCATTGGTTGGTGTATTTGGCAAACTGAGGAAGAAGAACAGAAAGTAGCAACCCGTCAAGTTAACTTAGGAGACATCAAAAAAATTGCTCAGAATCGACCCTTTTGGTTTCTCTTAGGAATCTACGCTTTGTCTTGGATGGCACTTTTAGTCGCGCCCACCATTTTGCCCTACTTTGTGGTGAATAACTTACGTCTCCCCGAATCAGACATCACTTTGATTGCGCTGATCATGAAACTAGCAACCTTTGCAGCCATTTTTCTTTGGAAACCCATTAGCACCCAACTAGGGAAAAAAGCCACGTTTTGGTTCGGGATTAGCCTTTGGGTGATTGGCAACTGTGGACTGTTTTATCTGCAACCGGAACAACCCCAATGGATTTATTTCATTGCCAGTTTACAAGGGATTGGCATGGCAGCAGCTTATTTAATTCCCCCTTCGATGGTTCCTGAAGCGATTGATTGGGATGAGTTACAAACCGGACAACGACGGGAAGGTGTATTTAATAGCATTATGTTGTTTGCGAATAAAATGGCGCAAGCAGTAGGCTTATTCTTATTTGGTCAGATTCTTGCGTTTGCAGGGTTTCAAGAATCTCTTCCCCCAATTGAACAACCCGAATCCGTAATTTTCACTATTAGCATCACTGTTATCCTGTTACCCACAATTCCATTAATTGGAAGTTTATTGCTGATCTTCTTCTATCCCATTGACCGTGAAACCCATGAAAAGACAGTCTTGCAACTGCAACAGCGCAGAGTGATGAATAATTCCTAGGTTCTGTTATCAATCCTTTCTCGGTTTTTTCAGTGAGGCGCGATTGTCTCTGGCACCGAATCGAAAAGCGCGATCGCGCTGAGTCGCACTTTAATTTCTCATAAATTGATCTAAAACTTAATCAAAACTTAAATAAAATTAAAATAATTCTTTCTGTAGTGTGATGACATTGCCAAGGGGTTTCACTTGAGCTTACTTCTCACTTAATGACCTTAGAAATCATCAAAAGTTTGTGTGTAGAGAATTTCAGTTATTCAGTCTTTCTAGATACACTGAGAAAACTATCTCTATAGAAAGGTATAAATTCTTACTTAAAGGCTGTCTTCAAATGAGAGGCATGTTAATTTATATTAAGCAAATCCGCTGATTTCTGAGTAACACTATCTATACACCTGTTCTGCGAACTGAATCATGACTAAAACAACCTCTGCTGTAAAAGCGTTTATCGCCACCTACAACAATGAACCTTTAAGCAAACAAGACTTAAATGAGGCTGTAGAAACAATTATTGGTGCAACTCCCTTTAGGCACTTGCTGTTATCCCTCATTGATAGCGATGCTTTTTCTCCTGATCTCGGAGAAGAATTTGCCCAAGCCGGAGCAATTAAAGGTTTAGCAGCGTGTCGCCAACTGCGGACTTGTCTGAATCATTCTCTAAGTCACTTCTTTGGGTTACTCGCGCAATTAATTGCTGGTTTTGATGAAAATGCTGCTTGCGAGTGGTATCACTTTTCCAACCGCATCCACAATTCTGAAATTGCAAAAAACAAGCTGCTTGATCGACTCTTGCAAAGCGAAGATGGAAAATTTTATCAAGAACTTTCCTCACGCCTTGTGGAAACCGATCCTCATGCGGTTTATCCCACATCTAGTTATCGTCAAAGTCGCGGTTATGTCGTCAGTACAGAAGATGACCAAACGGTAGAAGCGGTCATGAGTGCTAGCACTTTCACCTCAATTAAAGTGCTGGAAAATTGCCTCGATCCACAAGAGACGGTTTTAAGAGATCTGTATGTTTCTTTGGGTCGCTGTGTCTGTTTGGTAGATCAGAATGTAGAAAAATATTACGGCGAGCAAATTAACAATTATTTTGAATATCACGAAATCAAGTTAGACAAACTCGTCTATCGCGCCATGGAAGTGGATAAAGGCATCCATACGGTAGAAAGAATGCTCGGTGACTTTAAACGTCTGGGGGTTTCTCGCAATGAACCTGTTTTAATCGTCGGCGGAGGGGTTTTAACTGATACCGGTGGCTTAGCTTGTGCGTTATACCATCGCAACACCCCCTATGTCATGCTTTCCACATCTATTGTCGCTGGCATTGATGCGGGTCCGTCTCCGCGCACCTGTTGTGATGGCTTTGGCTATAAAAATCTCTTTGGCGCTTACCATGCACCCGTTCTTTCAATTACGGATCGCTCTTTCTTCAAAACGTTACGAGAAGGATGGCTGCGACATGGGATTGCTGAGATTTTGAAAATGGCAGCGGTGAAAGATGCGGAATTATTCAGTTATCTGGAACAAGCAGGGGAAGACTTAATTACCACTCGCTTTGGGACACTGAACTGCGAACGGAATGATAAAATTAGTGTTCTTTCTCAGAAAATTCTCGGTGCAGCAATGCGGAGTTATGTGGAAGCGGAGTATGATAACCTTTATGAAACCCATCAGTGTCGTCCCCATGCTTACGGACATACTTGGTCCCCTGGATTTGAAATTGAAGCCGGATTGTTACACGGACACGCCGTTGCAGTTGGCATGGGCTTTAGCACATACTTAAGTTATCGCAATAATTGGCTTAGTCACCAAGATTTCCATCGCATTCTCAAGCTGATTAGTTCCTTTGGCTTGAGTCTCTGGCATGATGTGTTACTCAATGAAGAAACCCTTTGGGCAGCCCAAGAAAAAATGGTGCAGAAACGAGGCGGAAATTTAGCAGCACCAATGCCAAAGGGAGAAATTGGCAAATGTGGCTATCTTAATCAGTTAAGTTGTGAGGAATTAAGTAGCGCGATCGCGCAATATCAAGCGATTTGTCAGCAATATCCTCGGCAGGGATTTGGCATTGAACCTCATTGTCATGATGTGGGCTTGGAAAATCCCTCTACTATCAGTCATCACAGCCTATCTCCGAAACCAGAAGAACTCCTCTCAACTGTTTAGGAATCGGAAGTTAACGCCTTACACGCCCTTGAAGTCAACAGCTAATTTCTATCAGAGAATCCGCTAGTTTTAACCCCCTCCACTCAGGAGGGGCATTTATTTGTGATTGATCGACTGATTATTGATTTGTTCTTGATCTCTCAAAATAGCTTAGGATAATAAAGAGGTCTGTTTTAAAGTGCTAAGGGAGAATAGATTATGGCGCTGCAACTACGAAAGCCAATTTTAGTCACGGGTGTCGGCTTATCGTTTTTATTATGGATAGGTTCAACCCTGCAAGACTCCTTAATGGGATTAGGAGAATTTGGCATTACTGGCGCGATCGCGCTGGGAAGTGGCTTATGGTGGTGGCGATCACGACAAAGTAACAC
>JAVLCL010000291.1:0-4587 GCA_031580825.1 Halothece sp. Uz-M2-17 | reverse complement strand
TGAGAGAACCTCAGTCACTGGCTTTTCTGTGACACGAGCAATCAACCAACCGAGGACATCCGTGTTAACCGTTTTATAAGCAAAACTTTCCCCATGTTTTCCCTGTGGTTGAACAGTTTGCAGAAATTCAAAATAGCTTCTGGGTCCGGTGTACTCTGCTGGTTTGGGCAGGGGGTTACCGGCAGCAGCGTGTTGCCAAACTTCCGCCTCGGGATCAGCATAATCTTCACTGTAGTTAAGCCCTGTTGTCATATCAAGGACTTGGCGCACCGTAGCATTTCCAAAGGCACTTGTGGTCAGTTCAGGAATATAATCTTTGACTAACTGATCCTCCTGCAAACGGTTTTCTGCTACTAACATTTCTCCCAACAAACCTATAAAAGATTTCGTCATCGACATTAACCCATGTTGGTTGCTGGGGTTAAGACAGCCCGCATAAGTTTCGTACACAATCTGACCGTGGTGCATAATCAGAAGACCATCTGTAAAGTTAGCACTGAGAGATTGTTGCCAAGTCATGGGTTGGCTTGCGCCCAAGGGGGTAAAGGTAATTTCATCAATGCCTGTGAGTTCTGCTTTTGTCAGGGGAATGGCAGGGTTGAGCTTACGGCTAACCTGCTGGGTGGGCATCAACTGTTGGAAATGACAAACCGTCCAGCGCCACTGCGGAAATTGAGCATAACTGTTGTCGTCAAAACGGATGATTTTATCTGCAGGTGGGGGGGAGCCTTCCATCCAACCGAAAACCTTGGGATCAGAGTTTGCTGCTGTCCAGGTGGGAGGGGTTTTCTCCGCAGCAGAATGATCTGCCATAGCACCGATTGCAAGATGTAATCCAATTACCAGAGAACAGGCAAGACAGAAACCTATAAATTGGAGTCCTTGAAGTTTCATTATCATTGGGCTGAGTCAGGGAAAATGATCAATCACTGCTTAAGTATATAAAAAATCACCATTTTTCTTGGGATGATTTTCGCAAATTGATCTTGATTAAAAAGTATATTTTTACCAATCTTAACTTTATTTTTGATTGGTTTATGTAAGATAAGAAGATAATAGATCAAACAGTCTTGTTGTTCAAATTATCCAACCTTAATATTATGATTGCTTTTATTATTTTTGTAGTCGTGACAGCGATTAGCCTTTTAATTATCTCTAAATTACCAATTGGAATTGAGATTGATAATCCCGTAAATGCTCTACTGGGAGGGGCAATTATTGGTTTATTTAACGGCATCTGGGGGTTATTTCCGCAATGGTTCAGAACTTTAAACACTATTATCAGTTTGGGATTAATTCCTTTAATTGGGAGTATCATCATTTTTGGTCTTGCTGCTTGGCTAGTAGAAGGATTTCGATTACGTTGGGGAATTGTTAGTGCAATTATTGGTGCAATTGCACTGAGTATTATCAACTCAATTCTGTTCTTTATTTTGCGCGAGACTGGGTTGTTAGCGATCTAAATAATTAATTATTCTCAGGGATTACAGTTCTAGATTCACTAAAAAAAGCGTTCGTAGCGCACTTTAAATTCGCTAAAAACATAATCATAACCAACCCCTAAAATAGCGTCTTCTTGTAGTTGATAAATGCCTTCCAATTCAGGATAAATTAAAGCCTGATCAACACCAATAAGCGGTTGAGCAACTTTCGTCGCCTGTTCATTGACTGAGAAAATGATATCTCTCACCAAAGGTTCAACTAAAAATTCGGTTACCCCGAACTGCAACAGTTCCTCACCGGTGCTATTTTCGAGTTGTTCGGCTAGACCAACAAATTGTTGAGCTAAAAGTTCGATAATTTCTCCTCGTGTCAGAGAAGGGCTACTGGAAAGTTGTACGGCTTGAGATTCTAAAATCTGTTGGCTGGAATTGTTGCCATTGCTAATAATGGTTTGATTGAGACACTGTTCTTCTTGCTCTAAATTATTAGTTGATAGTTCCTCCGTTGCCATTTCTGGAAAAAAGCCTTCGGGGCTGCGTTGACAAGCATCCGTTTTTGTAACTGCGCCTAGAGAAGTGAGTAATTGTTCTGCTTGCCCTTGCACTGAAAAGTTGACTGTAACCGTATCGGTTTGTCCAACTCGGATGATATCATCGCGAATTTCGTTGGGTGAGGTTTCCGCACCAATTCCAGTGGGATCAGAGATTGTGGTTCCCATTTCTACGTCTAACGTGGGATTGAGAAGCGATCGCGAGGCATCAAACACCACTTGATTTTCATTGAGACGAGATAAGAAGAAGTCGGTATTAAAGAGGGTAATTTCTCCACGATCGAGCGCGATCGCGCCAGAAGCCCGTAAATTAGGAAGATCCAAAGGTGATCCCGTGAGGCTAAAATCTCCCGTCATGGAAAAGCTATAAACTGGGGAACTGACCAAGCGAAAGTTATCCGCTAGAATAACCCGGAAGTTATCCAGTTGAACGTTGACAGGGGGTTCTCCTAAAAGTTTTGCGAAGTCACCAAACCACCGTCTATAAGCAGGGGAGAGGGTTGCTGCCGTGCGCTGAGGAATATAAACCTGTCCGTCATAAAGACGCACTTCTCCACCAATAATTGGATTTAGAGCCATCCCTTGCAAGGTGATATTCGCATCAGCACGACCTTTATAGAGATTTTCGAGATTGATTTGACCCTGATCCAGTTGGGCGGTTAAGGGATTGCCAGACTCTAAGGGTGTAAAGAAAGGAAAAACCCCTGTCACTGCAATTTCAGCTTCATCGACGTTTCCTTGTAATTGTTCAATGTTTAAGCGATCTTCACTCAGTTCCACTTCACCATTCAAGGTTAAATTTTTGTCGAGGGCAGTGGTGAGAACAACCGCGTCTTCAAGGGTGATTTGCCCTGTGAGATCTAAGTTGTCAATGGCAGCACGGGGGTCATCGGTGTAAGCAGTTTCCGCAGCAATGACCATCTTTCCTTGTCCTTCTACCCATTCGATTTGTCCTAAACTAAAGGCACTCAGCAAGGCGAACCCGCTTTCTCCAATATCAGCATTGGCGGTGAAAGTATTTTCAAAGTTAGGCTGTGGTGGGAGGGCAATGTTGCCATTAATTTGAATGTCAATATCACTGGGATTTGTGGTTTGTAAGGCGAACTGAGAATTGCTGTAGCTAAATTCGCCGATAAAGTTTTCTGCAATGGCTTGACCTTGAAATGATCCGTTCGTAAAAGAAAATTCTCCTTGCACTTCTGGGTTTTGTGGGGTTCCTGATACGGCAAGATTAAGCGCGATCGCGCCGGAAGCATCAACAGGACTAGGAACAAATTCCAGAATCGTATCCAAAGGTAAATCATCAATTTCCGCATTTCCAGAAATGCGGTTGGGGTCAAACTCTCCAGAGGCAGTAATTTTTCCTCGACCCAGCGTTAAACTGGCTTCTTCCAATTCACCGACACCCTCTTGATAATTGGCTGCGATGGTTAGATCATTGATCCGTAAAATGCCAGCATCTTCAATAATAAAGCCGAGGGTGGGGTTGACAGTGGGAACACTTTCACGAGGGCGGGCTTCCCAATCTTGTCCGCTAATACTGAGATTAAGATCTGGGTTATCAACTGTCCCGTTTAAGTTGGCTTCTAGCTCTAATTTTCCTCTCAAATTTAGCTGATTGGGGAGTTGAGATCGACGGGATGCAGCAGTCGCCTGGACTTCCTTTACGGTGTGCCGATACAGGGCTAAACTTGAACTGAGAGAATTGTCTTGGGGGGTCAGCGCGATCGCGCCTAAATCTGCTGCATTGCCTTGATCTTGGGTTTGGGCAAAGCGAGCAATGTCTCGCACACTGGGCAAGTTGAGGGCTGCGAGAATATCTTGAATATTGCCATCAACTAAGGTTAAGTTCCCGCCAATTTCTCTAGAGGTTACGTTATAGTTCCCTTCAAAATTAAAGCGGTTTTCTCCGATCAGTAAACGTCCTTTTGAGAGAGTGGCTTCGTTGTTTTCATACGCAAACGCGATCGCGAGTTCATCGGCTTCGGTTGTCCCGACCCCGGGTTTTGCAATTTCGGCTTCTCCCTTCGCGGTTACAGTTCCTAGATCAAGGCTGGCTTGGGCATTCACGATACCACCGACGGTTCCCGGAAAACCCAATTCTGTAGTTGGGGCAATTCTAAAAATCGAGAGGGGAAAGTTTTCAATGCTGGCTGCAATCTGATTGTCTTGACCAGTGGCGAGGACTAAAATTGGTTCGTTGGGGGCTTCCTGTTGTCGTAATTCTAAGGTATCTAAGCGGTAAGGGGTAACACAAGCGGTTTCTAAACAAGGACTTACCGCAGCGATGATCGCATCATTGTCTCCCCTGAAGGCGATTTGGAGATCGTTACCGGTGGCGAAATTCACCGTTCCCGCCATCATGGGATCGAAAATCAGATCGTTGAATTGGAAGTTAGTCAGGTTGATATCTCCCTCCACAATAATGCTATTAGGGGCGGTTGGGGCTTGTAATAACTGTTGTCCGCGAATTTGACCGCGAAAACGACTTTCTCCAGCGATTTCTAAGGATTGGGGCAAATACTGGCGTTCAATGGGAATTAAATCTAGAATTTCGGCGGTGGGAAGGGTATTAAAATCAAGATTGGTTTCCA
>JAVLCL010000290.1:1156-4620 GCA_031580825.1 Halothece sp. Uz-M2-17 | reverse complement strand
AAAGAAATTCTAGTAAATTTGGCTTCTTTAAGTTTTTTGGGAAACTTATCATCTTGCTTTATTTTTTTTTGTATTGCTTTATCAATTTTTACTTGATCAAAATCTTTTTTTATCCATTGACTTTCAATATTATCATCTCTTTTAAGAATGACGTGATCATTCCCAGAAACTTCTTTCTCTACTTTCAAAACCGTTCGATCATTTGATCTAATTTTAATCTGATTGACATTCCTCAGAAATAGCATAATTTGTGGATGTTCTAAAAGCCTTAATAAATCTTCCTGTAATTTTTGTGTATTTTTATACTTAATGGCTGTGGATACTTGATAATCCCTTGTATTGACTGAAGATATCTGTGACAACTCAGAAATTTCATTTATATTTGTCCAGATAGGAATAATTTGCCAAGGTCTTTTGATTTGTTTATCGTCTTCTTTTGGTTGCTGTTGCCAAAACTCTTTATCAAAACGGAAGCAATAACCTTTTGAGTTAATACAAACATAATTAGATTTCCCAAAAACTGATTTAAAGCCAATTCCTTTATAGCCAGTTTTATTAGTATCTTTTGATTTTTGACTACTGCCAACTCCGCAAATAGCCCTAATATCTTGTTCTGTAAACTCTTTACCCGTGTGGGAAAGGATTATAAAGTTAGAAGTAAATTCAATTAAAATATTAACCCCGTTTCCTGATAAATCATAAGCATCATCCGCATTTTGAATTAACTCGTAAATAAACCTCTCGTCTTCTGAGTATATGTCATCAGAAAGCGTATCTAGAGCATTAGCTATATTTTCAGATTGACTACAAGAGTTGTAATCTGAATTCTCTTGTTGTAACTGTTCGATAAATTCCTTCTTATCAATTTGAATCATTTGCTATGAAGTCCTTAGACTTGAATAGCTGTTAAGATGACTATTAAATCTAGAGTGAGATTTTTGTTTACTCAACAGCAATTGATTTTACTTTAATTTTACATTATATCAAATCACAATATAAAATAAATTCAAGTATCAGAATTGACCAAAAAATAATAAGATCTTTGCTCTTGAGCGAAATTCTTTATCACTAAATGTAACGGGGTTTGAAAAGAAATTAAATCTTCGTAATCAATTTTTTTATGTTCTATTAACTCATAGTTATTCCAAGTTTTGGTTTGGAAGTATGTCTTGACTCCTCCATTGTGATTAACCACTGGTAGGATATCAAATCGATGTTGACTCATGATTCTTTTAGCTTGTTCTAAACTAGCTTCTTCTTCTAAAAGGGCAATCCATCGTTCTTTACTGGTTCCAACAACTGCTGCATTAACTGCAACAATCTCTTTTTTGAGAAAAAAGTAATCTTCAAGCATATTAACAATTTAGATGGTATTCATATTGGTTCAGAAAAAGATTGGATGAGATGAAGACAAGTTTTAACTTATTAATCCTGCTAGGTAAGTTAGTTGCTCAGATAAATCTTGATTATACCCAATAGATACAACTTGATAACCACAAGTAAAATGAAGATATTCACGCTGAATTTGATCTTGTTTCTGTTGCTCTTTGGTATCGTGAACTGAACCATCACAAAACACAGCAACTTTACTGGCTTTATAAATAAAATCAGGTTTGCACTTGGCTTCGGGAATTAGTATTTGTGTGGAGTCGGGAAGTTTCATCCCTCGTTCATAAATCGCTTTTAAGACTTTCCTTTCTAGTTCAGAATTGGGGTCAGTTTGTTCCCAGAGTTGTTGATAGTGTTTTTCTCGTTCTCCTGCTTCTTTTTCTAAAGTGATGAAACTACTCTCTAACTGGTCTAAAATGGGCTTAATGATAGCGCGATCAAGCAGGGGATGATCAAACTGGTTTCGATAGGACAGTAAACATTGATAACAGGCTTGGGTACAATGAGAGTCCTGATCAGAGAAATGACACAACTCTAATCCTGCTTGGGCGATGCGTTGGAAGGCTTTCGAGTCTTCAAGAATTTGCGATAAAACCCCCACTCCCCCTTCTGCTGCTTCCCAAAACAGCAAGGTTTTTCCATTCCCTAACCGTTCTGAGGCTAACTCGTCCTCTTCCAGTTTATACACCACCTGTATCGCTCGTTCTAAAACGGCTTGTAAACTAGCAAGATAACTGGCTGCATCGTCTTCAGGAAAGTCAGTGGGTTCAATTAACAAGACATTACAGGTATCGCGAACCATTGGATAGACTTCACTTTGAAGATTTTCCGGGGCGAGATCGCTGTTTGTTCCTACCCATTCTCCTGTTGTTACATCTAATTTAAACCCTCGTTCTTTTGCTTTGCGTAACCCACGATTCACTCGTAAAATCTCTGCGGTTTCTCCGTAAGTCAGTTTGAACAGAGAATTTTCCTCAGTATCCGAAACGATCGCGCTCTTGGCTCGTCCTTCAGCATAACGGAAATGAGTGGTAATCTGATAGCCGTATTTGAGTCTTTCTTCTTCATCACAGGTAACGCGATGCCTAACGGCTCGGTCTTCGACCTACGCGCCGTTTGGTAATCACTATTTCCATTGGCAACAAATGATTGAGTTTGGCGGAATTCCCTTGTTCATCCGCATCGAGAGACGCACCACAATTATGGCAGGTATCCCGTTGATAGCCTTCCCCGCTATGGAAATAACCGCACTGATAACACACCGCCACCTGTTCATATTGAAGCCCGCCAACAGGAATTTTCGTCTTAAACACTTCAAATTTTGCCCCTTCATAATAGAGAATATTACTGGGGGCAAGTTCGCGAATGGCGACCACACGGGGGCGAGAAAGCATCTTGCTGCGATCGCCGTAAGAAATATAAGCGCGAACGGGTAAACGGGGAAAATTAAAGCCAGGCAGAAATCCCTCAGAAGCAAAATAACGATAGGGATAATATTCTAATTCCTTCTGATTCTGGTTTTTGCTGGTCTGACCCACTAAAAAATCCAATTCTCTCAACATCTTCTTCTTCCCATAACTCAGGTTCATCTAGAGTTAGATATCCCGCTTCACTGGTTTCTTCAATTTCAGCAAAAGCGGATAAGGGTTTCACTTCTCCTTGTTGGTCATCGTAAACCACTTTATAATAGTCTTGTCCGCATTCTCTGCAAAATAAGAGGGGAAATAAAAGCCGATCGCGCGTGGTACGATATTGTCCTTCTAGGGTCAATTCCCGTTCTGAATGCGCTTCTAAGGTGGCGTAAACACTCCCTCCCTGCGATATAAACTGATGGAGACGAAAGGCTAGGGCTTCGGTGCGACTCGCCCATAAAAACATCTGTTTTAATGTCTCTAAACAGGATTCTGCTTCTAGCCCTGTGGTTGCTGCTAAATGACTCGCCCCTGTTTGCAAAGTAATGGGAGTACAGCGCACCCATTCCCCATCATCGGCTTGGGTTAAGCCAAAGTTTTGTTCGATCCACGGACTGAGGGGATGATGGAAAAACGCACTCTTAGTTTGTTCGGAGATGGGGG
>JAVLCL010000290.1:0-1146 GCA_031580825.1 Halothece sp. Uz-M2-17 | reverse complement strand
CTGCTTGGCGGAGTTCGTTAACGGAGGGAATGTCTCGTTCAATAGCGGGTTTAATGGTTTCAGCAATGACATTTTTAACCGGAACTTCCACCCCAAATAACTGACTGGCGACTTGAGCAACCGTTTCTTGGCGGTTTTGGCGGGTTCCTTCGGTGGACATGGTTGCAGAAGTTCCGATACAGAGGAAGTTTTGACCGCAGCGTTGTCTCAGTTTACGGATGACCATCGCCACATCCGCCCCCTGACGACCGCGATAGGTGTGGAGTTCATCTAAAACCAAGAACTTCAGTTGGGGAGAAGACACCAGTTTTTCTTCATGCTGGCGCGATAGCATTAACTCCAACATCACATAGTTGGTGAGGAGAATGTGAGGCGGGTTATTTTGGATTTCAGTTTTACGGCTTAAGTTTTCTTGTCCAGTGTATTGTTCAACGCGAATGTGAGAATGACCTGCATTTTCTAAAAATTTCTCAAACTCCTGTTTCTGGGAGTTAATCAGCGCATTCATCAGGTAAACCAGTATCGCCCTTACGCCTTTTAAGTCTGGGTTGCGACAGAGGTCATCAATAATAGGAACAATGTAAGTAATGCTTTTTCCTGAACCTGTTCCTGTGGTGAGGACGTAGGGTTCATTATTTTGGGCGCGGTGAATCGCATCTTCTTGATGTTTGTAGAATCTGAAAATAAGGCTTCGAGTTGGTCTTCACTGAGGGAATCAACACCTGTACAGTCGAGGGGAGGGTGGAGATCAATCAGAGTCATGTAGGCGGTGAGAGCGTTATTGCCTTTTTTGAGGAGGTCTTGGAGGCGCATAGGTGAGCAGATGATGGGGTTATTTTTAGTTATCAGTTACCAGTTACCAGTTACCAGTTACCATTTAACTGTAACCATAGTTTCCAAAAATGGTATTGCAAAGTTTCGCTGAAAATAAAAACAATTATAGACAGGTTAAGTCATTTCTTCTTGTGTTATAATAGCATCAGAAATGACTTAACCTCATTTTAATGAAGAGACTCACTCTAACAGAGTGAATAATCTCAATCTTGAAGTAGTTGGTAACTCCATCTTAGATGGAAAACCAATAGAGAGGCTCGTAGTTAGCCCAGTAAGGTTCCGACCTTACAAAGCCTGAGTAGATTTGTCTAC
>JAVLCL010000289.1:0-4621 GCA_031580825.1 Halothece sp. Uz-M2-17 | reverse complement strand
ACTTGAAATTGCACGTCAACGCCAACAACAGGCGGGAAGATCAGTTTCCATGGAGTGGGTGCAAGCAGATGCGCTCAATCTCCCGTTTTCAGATCATCAGTTTGATTGCGCCACAATTGGTTATGGTTTACGGAATGTAACGAATATTTCTCGTTGTTTAGAAGAACTGTATCGCGTGTTAAAACCGGGGGCAACTGCTAGTATTCTTGATTTTCATCGTCCTTATACGGACTTCATGGGACAGTTTCAGGAATGGTATTTACAAACGTGGGTGGTTCCCGCAGCAGCAAGACTGGGGTTAAAGGAGGATTATGCTTATATTAGTCCGAGTTTAGATCGGTTTCCCCAGGGCAAAGAACAAAAAGAGTTAGCGCGATCGGCTGGCTTTACAAAAGTTAAACATTACGCGATCGCGCTGGAACTTATGGGGGTTTTAGTCATCACCAAGCCTGCTTAAAATGGAAATAGTGTACTGCTAGCAAATGCGGATTAATTTTGAATTTCTCTGAACTTGGGTTACTCGTTGTTCCACCTGTTGCGGGGGCGTTAATTGGCTATTTTACCAATGACATTGCCATCAAAATGCTGTTTCGCCCTTACCGACCGCTTTATATCGGAAACCGCCGTCTCCCCTTCACTCCTGGTTTAATTCCCCGTAACCAAGCGAACCTCGCTAAACGAGTGGCAAATACCATTATGGGGTCACTGTTAACCCCTGAGGAACTGCAAAAAATTGCCCGCCGTCTTTTACAGCCCGAACGAGTGAAAGCAGCTATTTCTTGGCTTTTAAAATCTTCTTTGCAGCAAGTCGGACAAGATAAACAAGAAAAAAGTGCGCAAGTTTTAGGGAATGTTCTTCGGGATTTATTTAGTGAATCGTTACCGCGTCTGGTTAAAGTTTTAGCGCGGAGAGAAGATTTTCTAGAAGCGCAAATTAATCAAATTTTTGATCAAGTTCTGATTGATTTTCGCTTTAGTGATAGCCAAGCTAAACAACTTTCTGACTGGTTAGTGGATGTGGTTCTTCCGCCCAATCGGGTTCGACAAATTTTGATTGATTTACTAACTGATCGCAATATTCAAGTGATTGATGAAACCTTTCGCGAAAAGTCAAGTGGCACCTATTGGGTTGTTGCCAATTTATTTGGACTTCGTAATACATTAAGTCGGCTTCGTGCTTTTTGTCTCGATGAAAAAGAAACAGCAAATATGAGAATTCAAGAGTTAGTTGTCACTCTTGAAATTCGTTCTCGTTTGCGGGAGTGGCTCAAAAGTTTATCTCTGCAGAACTTACCCGTTTCAACGGTGCGCCAACTGCGAACAAGTATCCGAGAAGGAGTACAAAACTATTTACAAGATAAGGGTGCGAATTTGCTGCAATCTTTAGGGACTTCTATTGACTGGGAAGATGTAGCGGTTTTAATTATCAAACGCTTACAATCTTCCGAATCAGTGGATCAATCCTTAGATGTTATTAGCGAAGAATTATCCTTAATTATTGAACGCTATTTAGAGCAAGAACTAGAAACCATTATTACTCAAATCATCCCAATTTTATCCATTGATGAAGTCATTATTAATCGAGTCAATGCAACCACACCCAAACAATTAGAAACAACCGTAAATTCAATTGTTAAAAATGAATTGCAAGCGATTGTTAACTTAGGTGGAATCTTAGGATTTATTATTGGCAGTTTACAAGCAGGATATTTTTATTTTACTTAATGATAAAATTTTTCGGACAAGTGAGAGACTGTTCCTGAAATAAAAATCAAGACTAAGATCAACAAAGAGCTAACCGTTTCAAGTTTGACTTTTCTTGGCAGCGATGTTCCCTTCGGGAACCGGCGAAGCCATCGCGCAACTCTTTTATATTTTCTTTAGGAACAGTCTCTTATATATCTCAAAAAAAGTTACAAGAAAATTATGAATCCAAAGATTTATCATATTCATATAGCAATCAGCAATGATTCATGAGAAATTTTTGGGGCAAATTGCCTGTTGCCTATTGCCTATTGCCTTAAACCAGAATTGCTCTCTCACAACTGATTCCAGACTGCTATATGTCAAGCACTGGTTGTAGGGTGGGCATAACCCACCGTATTTAAATTAGGCGTGAGAACCCACACCGACGATAGAACCTTGATAAATTTTCTCAACCACAACTGCTAAACGGCGCATAGCCGTAGCAATTTCTTCATTGGTTGCGGTTAGGCTAATGCGGATACATTGATGTTTATGGGGCCAATCTTCTTGTAAACCGGGGAAGAAGGTACTACCGGGAACAATAATAACGTCGTGTTTTTTCAATTCTTGATACAGTTCCCAATCGGTAATGGGTAAATCTTTCAGCCATAGCCAAGAGAAAATTGCTCCTTCTCCCCGATGAAGGAACCAAGGAATATCTTTTGGCATATTGGCATCAAGGGTTTCTTCAAGAACGGTGAATTTTTGTTGATAGTGGGGACGAATTACGTTTTCAGCAATGTGTCCTAACTTTCCAGACGCGATCGCGCGAGCAGCAATCGCTTGTCCATACCGAGGAGAATGAATACATAAATTCGTCTGGAATGATTCTAAAACTTGAATCAAGTCTGGATCACCAATAGCAACCCCAATCCGTTCCCCAGGCAGTCCCGCTTTTGATAAACTCAGACAGTGTAGTAAATTGCCTCCGAACTGCGGTTTCATGTCAGTAAAATTCAATGCGGGATAGGGTGGGGCATAAGCAGCATCTAAAATGACAGGGACATTGTAAGGAGCAGCCAGTTCTGTAATTTTGGTTAATTCTTCTTCTGAAATTACATTCCCCGTAGGATTACAGGGGCGAGAGAGAATCACACAACCGCTTTCTTCGTTGACCACTAATTGATTGAAATCGGGGCGATACTTGAAACGATGCGCTGTTTCATCAACATCAAGGGTGGGTTTGTAAGCTAAGAGGGCTTCTTTAAATAAACTAACACCGCCATAGCCCGTGTATTCTGGGCTTAAAGGAAGAACAATCCGTTTAAGAGTGCCATCGCTGGTATAACCCCCAAATGCATTTGCTGCATAAAAATAGAGAGATTGAGATCCTGGGGTAATTAAAATATTGCGGTCTGTTAGGTTTAAGCCATAACGTTGATTAAAATCATTAACAATTGCCTCAATTAAAGGGTCATACCCCTGAGACGAGCCATAACGACAGACCACCTCACCATATTCTGAACTTGCCATCAACTCCTCTGTACAATCTCGCCAAAGTTGTTCCACTTCGGGAATAATGACGGGGTTTCCTGCACTAAGATTAATAAATTCTCGTTCCCCTGCTTGTCGGAGAGTTTCAATAATGTCTTTCATAATGGCACGGACTCCAGTCAGTTGAGACATTTGTGTGCCAAATTGAGAAAGGTTATACACCATAGGTTGATCTGTCATCGAAACAATTTCTATACTATATTTTGTTAGATTAATACCGACTATGCTAGCCTGATCAGTTGTTAGTTACCAGTTACTCAACTAAATCTTGGGAACAAGGAAGCGCGATCGCGAGTCAAGAATTACAGTTTTTTTTACAGACTCCCGATCCTCACTTTCGCTACGATAACCATGAATCCCTGATACTGAGTCGATCCATTGTTTGTAGGGTCACCCCCTCCCGTTGTCTTCCTTTCACCCTGAGCAATCTCTAACAAACCTTAACCCATTTGATATTAACTCCCAAGGATTGAAAAATTATGTGTGGAATTGTTGGTTATATTGGCTCCCAAAGCGCACCAGAGATTTTAATTTCTGGTTTAGAGAAACTCGAATATCGCGGATACGACTCTGCGGGAATTGCCACCATCCTTGAAAATGAATTACATTGCGTTCGGGCAAAAGGAAAACTCCACAATCTGCGCTCGAAAATTGAACAGACCTTTGCGGGAGCGTCTCCACAAGAATTACAAATTGGTATTGGACACACACGCTGGGCAACGCATGGTAAACCCGAAGAATATAATGCCCATCCTCACTTGGATATGGCGAGACGGGTTGCTGTCGTCCAAAATGGCATTATTGAAAATTATCGGGAACTGCGGGAAGACTTAAAAAGCAAAGGACATGAGTTTGTTTCTGATACGGATACAGAAGTCATTCCGCATCTGATTGCAGAATACTTAAAAACTACCCAAACGGCGGACTCTCCGTTGTTAGCTGCGGTACAAGAGGCGGTTCAAGACTTAAAAGGGGCCTACGCGATCGCGGTTATGGGTGCTGACTATCCAGATGAACTGGTGATTGCTAGAGAACAAGCCCCTCTCGTCATTGGGTTTGGACAAGGAGAATTTTTCTGTGCCTCTGATACACCTGCGTTAATTCCTTACACACGGGCGGTTTTAGCTTTAGATAACGGTGAAGTTGCGAAGTTAACGCCCTTAGGAGTTGAAATTTATAATTCCCAGCGCGATCGTGTGAAAAAAGCCCCCCGTACCCTAGATTGGAATCCCATCGTCGTTGAAAAACAGGGTTTCCGTCACTTCATGCTCAAAGAAATCTACGAGCAACCTGGGGTTGTCCGCACTTGTTTAGAAGCCTATCTCAGTAAAGACTGGCAACCTGGACAAAGCACAGATCATTCTCCCCTTGAACTTAATCT
>JAVLCL010000001.1:22571-28900 GCA_031580825.1 Halothece sp. Uz-M2-17 | reverse complement strand
CACCACAGGCTATATTAATTTAGCCCAAGCTGGTGCTGAGGCAATACTCACCCCAGAAACCGCCCTTCCTTTCCAGTGGACACAACAAGTCAATCAGCGCAGCCCTTTTTATCAAGCGATTTTGGATCAAGGTGTTCCTGCATGGGTTGGTGCATTTGGTCGCAAACAAGGGCGTTATACCAATAGTTTATATAGCATTAATCAAGAAGGAAAAACCCTCAGTCGGTTTGATAAAGTCAAGTTAGTCCCCTTAGGAGAATATATCCCCCTAGAAGACTGGTTCGGAAAAGTGATCAACCGTCTTTCTCCGCTTGACTCTCATCTGGCGCAAGGCGATCCGGATCAAACTTTTTTAACACCGTTTGGAAAAGCAATCGTTGGCATCTGTTACGAATCTGCCTATGGCGAACATTTCCGTCGTCAAGCAGCCAATGGCGGTGAGTTTATTCTCAGTGCCTCTAATGATGCTCATTATAGTGAAACCATGCCCGCTCAACATCATGCTCAGGATATCATGCGAGCCATTGAAACCGATCGCGCAATGGTTCGCGCCACGAATACCGGATATTCTGCCATTGTTGATCCACGAGGAAATACCCTGTGGTTATCGAATATGGATGAATATCAAACTTATCTGGGAACAATCTATAAGCAACAAACAAAAACCTTATATGTCCGTTGGGGAAATTGGTTAAATTGGGTTTTAGTCGGGTTAGGAATCATGATCATCCTCAAGGGTTTTAGACAAGAGAGAAACTAAAAAATTAATCATAAGGTTCACTATGTTCCCTTAACCATTGGGTAAATTTCTCTCGACTGATTCTTCCTGATGCAACTCCTAAGATTATACTTTCTTGTTCGTCAACTGTTGCTTTGATTTCCCAGCCATTTAAGATTAAAAAAGTTTCCATGGCTGCGTGAGCCGTCCTTTTATTTCCATCAAGAAAGGGATGATTTAGAATCAAAGAAAATCCTAATGCACTTGCTTTCTCGATAGTACTGGGATACAAATCTTCTCCTCCAAATGTCATTTGAGGCTGAGCAATTGCGGATTCTAAACTCGCTCTATCCCGAATCTCTTCTCGTCCACCTGATCGCTGAATGAGTAGGGTGTGTAATTCTAAAATTTCTGACCATGTTAAGTGGCGAGTCATGCTAAACGGTCATATAATTCAGTATTTTTGTTTAAAACATAGTGAGCCGCTTCTGAAAAACTTTTAGGCTTTGATATTAACCATTCATTAATTTTTATCTGGATCAACTCTTCAGTGCTCATTCCCTTTTCTTGGGCTATTGCTTGCAGTTGTTGCAGTTTTTCCTCTGGGATATTAATGGTTAGTGATTTCATCATTTTTTAATTATTAGTAAGTCGATTTTTCTTGATTTGGTTTGTGACTGGTTATTGGTCACTAAAAGAGCGATCGCGCTCAGCTAGTTTGAGTAAAATTTCTTCATGAAAGGTGCGAGTAATGGGATAAATATAAGCAAGAATAATCCCACCCACTAAGAGAACACTAGGAATGGGACCAATTAACAAACGGATGGCGAGTAATGCAGATTCCGGCTGAGTAACAGCACCCGCTTGTTCACCGCTACTGGAAATAAAGCCTGACCAATCTAAAATTTTACCCACCATAAACAGCGCGATCGCGAGACCAATTTTCTGCAATTGCACTACAAACCCATAATAAATCCCTTCCCGTCTTTGTCCCGTTTCTAATTCATCTAAATCCACCACATCCGGTAACATTGACCAAGGAATCAGATAAGCAACTGCTAACCCTGCACCGGCTAACGCCCCAATTCCATACATCGCAATCATGTGACCCGGCTGCAGTAAGAATAACCCTGCTTGTGCGATTAAAGTTAACGGAATTCCGATACAATAAACGGTTCGCTTTCCTAAACGTTGTCCCAAATAATTCCAAAATCCCATCATTAACAGTCCGGTTCCCTGTACGGCTAACGCCATTTGGGTAAAGTGATGATCGGGAAGTTGCATCCAGTTAACAACAAAATAAGGTAACATTGTTGCTGTCACTTGTACGCCCATCCAAGAACAAAGGTAAATCCCAATAATGAGGAGAAACGGGCGATTACTTAAGGCAATGCGAACTTGTTGGAAAATAGGAAGGGTCGGCGGGCGAGAAACTTGTGTCCGTTTCTGTTCTAGAGTTTGAAATCGTTGATAGGTTCCCCAAATACAAAAATAAACTGATAATGCAGCGATCGCGCCACAGATTCCCCCAACCACCACATATTTCTGTTGCGGATGATCAATGAGGCTAAAAATCCCTTGTGCAATCAGTAACCCCAAAATACTCCCACCAATACTAAAGGCTGCTTTATAGCTGACTAAACTGGTGCGTTCGTCATAATACTCCGTCAATTCTGAACCAAGAGTCGCATAGGGTAAAACAACCGCAGTAAAGGCAATATAAAACAATACTCCAACAACGCAATAATAAACAAATAATCCCGTTTCGTTTCCCACATCAGGAATCCACCATAATAAGGCAAAACAGATTCCCAACGGAATCGCACCAACAATCATCCAAGGATAACGCCGTCCCCATTTTGATTGAGTGCGATCACTTAACCAACCGATAATTGGGTCATTAACCGCATCCCACACTTTGCCAATGAGTAAAATGATTCCTGCTAAACCAGCATTTAAACCAGCCACATTAGTCAAGAAAAACAAGAAGAAAAAGGCTAAGACACTCCCAGTGATTTCACTGGCTAATTCACCCACACCATAACTGAATTTTGTGGATAAATTAATGGGAATGCTTTCGCGAGAAGATGATTGCGGAATATCCATAATCGAATATTAAATAAATAAAGATTTCCTATATATTGAATTTATTAGAACCTGTTAATAATCAGAAGAGACTGAGACGTAATTACCATAACCAAGAACAAAGAACGAATAACAAATGACGAATCGAAAAACACTGACCCTCTCTGAAATTGAACTCTCTTATCTTGAATGGGGAAATCCCGAAAAAACCCCCTTACTCCTATTGCATGGCTTAGCAGACCAAGCCGTAGTTTGGTCAAATTTAGGGGAAGAATTAGCCCCACACTACCATATCATTGCCCCTGACTTACGAGGTCACGGTGAAAGTAGTAAACCGGATGAAACGCATTATATTTTTTCTGAAGTAATTTCCGATTTAGAAGCGTTATGTGATGCTTTGGGTTGGGACTCTGCTCATATCTTAGGACATTCTTGGGGGGCAAAAGTACTTGCTTATTGGGCGCAAAAATCTCCCCAACATTTTCGGAGTATGATACTTGTTGATCCCTTTTTTATTGGCAAACTTCCCAGTTGGCTAAGTATTACATTTCCTATTCTTTATCGCACCCTCTCCACCCTAAAAGGAATGGGGCCTTTTACTACTTATGAAGAAGCAGAGACACAAGCGCGTCAGTTAGCGAAATATCAACCTTGGAATGAACTTCAACAAGCAGTTTTCCATAATAACCTCGAACAGAAAGCTGATGGTCGCTGGGGCAGTAAGTTTACAATTTCCGCACGAAATGGCATTTTTAAGGAAGTGATGCAAGTGAATGGTTTAACCCGTCCTTTAAATATTCCCGCTCTCCTGATTCTTCCAAAAAAGGGACTGAATCGGATGGGATGGCAAATCAAGCCTTATCACAAGTATTTAAATAATCTAGAAATTGTGTCAGTTCCAGGAAATCATTGGGCATTTTTAGGAGAACCCAAAACGTTTAATCAGACTGTTGCCGAATTTTTAAGGAATGGTAAGAGTTAGGCTATTTGTAAGCGCGATCGCGCCATTGATCAATTACGATCAAAAAAAGACAAGAGGACTTAATCCCCTTGTCTCTTTCTTAACTAGAGAACGTAATGGTTAGGCAGTTGCTTTGGTACCTGCCACGGATTTTTGGGTTGGGCTGTCATATCCTGACCCACTTCCGTTTTCTGCTGCTGCATCAGCCTGTGATTTAATGCGGGCAATGGAGAAGGCGAGTAAGCCGAATACAGGCTTAGCGAGTAAGTCAGCGATGGTATAACCAATTTGAACGCTAACCGTTGCGACGGGTCCTGTAATTCCCAATTCTGGCAGTAAATAGGCGATAGGATAAACGCCCCAAGAAGCGAGAATTAACCAGCGCATTCCGGAAATCAGGGTTTGCACCTGTTCGGGCTGACGCTTGATCGCGTCTTTCAGTTCAAACCACAATACAAAGAGAATGTAGGCAAATGGCACGGTGCTGACTGCACCCCAAATGGCGCGTCCTTGAATGGTGTCGGCAACTTCACCGGGATAGCCAGTGGCAATCATTAACACCGCAGCCACTGCTAATTTAATAAACAGTGGGCGTGAGGTTTGCTTGGGTAAACCGAGAACTGCTACCGCTTCAATGAGAAGTAAGGGTACCGTTAACAGCCAGTCCACATAGCGGTAGGCATCATTAAATGCTTGCCCGCTTGCGACATAGTTGCCATCTTCGAGGACGTAGGCAGCTTCCCAACTGTTAAAAATGCGGAAATAGTGGTAAGCAGCAATGCTGACAATAACACCGGAGATGATTACAGCAACTCGATAGCGAGTGCCAACTAACTGCTTACTATTAAAGAAAAATAGAGCAGCAGCTAACATCGCTGCGATTGTTAAAGAAAAAGCGTTGTAAACTAGGTTAAATTGTTCGACGCTCAGCAATTCTGGTGTTGCTGCTAGAGTATAGCTATTCATAATTGGCTTTCAATTTTTTCTCTTCTTGCTTCGCGATTAGTTCTAGCTTAATTAAACTTAATCACTATCTGCCTCCCTCTTATTATTGAAGTCTTACTCCTAAAAAACATCCCTAAAGAATGATGGTTATAACTGAAATTAGGTTGTTATAATGGCTCATGCAAATACCAACAAAAAAAATGAATTAACTTGATACAAAGGGATTTCAGCTTTTAATTATCATGTTTTCACTTAGAAAACACGATTAAATTGAGTTAATTGGAACTACAGAGTATAAATTTAATTTTGCAAGAATTTGTTAAGTTAAATACATTTTTTGTTTAACTAAGAAGTTAATGATACGGTTTGAGTCTGTTGAAGCATTGCCCATCCGATCAATCTTGAGCCCAGAAAAATTTCTAATTTCAAGACCCGCTCTTAAATTTCTGTCCATTTACGTAATAAATTGGCGCAACTTTTAGCAATCAAGTCAAATTCTTTGGTTTTGCCATATTTCGCAAAAATTGCTTGACGAGTTGTTTCTAAATCAAACAAAATTTCTCGTTCATTGGGATCACGAATTAAACTTTGTACCCAACTAACTGCAACAAGACGAACGCCTTTCGTCACCGGTTCTACTCGATGTAACGTTGTGGAAGGATAGGTGATCATTGCCCCAGCATTGAGCTTAAAGGATTGTTCTCCTTGTGAAGTTTCAATGACTAATTCTCCCCCGTCATATTCTTCAGGAGGGTTGAGAAACAAGGTAAAAGAAACGTCAGAGCGTGTTAAATCATGTCCTTTACCCATGAGCGCATTATCCACATGAGTCCCATAAGACATTCCGATTTCGTAACGACTAATCAGGGGAGAACGAATTTTCCTAGGTTTTACTGCCATCTGAAACAACTGACTACGCCATATCCCTCGATTAACGGTATCTTTAACAGATTTTGCAACGGCATCTTTGGCTGAAAGTTGTTGGTTTTCCTTGACTTGTTTGGCGTGCCACCCTGCGGTGAGTTTACCATCAACAAATGTTGCATTGCTTAGGGAATTATGAATAGACTTTAATTCTTCTAGAGTTAAAACCTGGTCAATACAGAGAATCATAAGTGGATAGGAAAGATTATCAATTATAAAAATGCTTTTCAAGTTTAAGTGATTTTATTTTCTCCTGACAAGCGTTCTTAAATCAGTCTCATCAGTTAACCGTTTGATCCCAACTCATGCCCAAAATTGCCCCTCTAAACGAGAACACTTGTCGATTCTGCGATTAAATGCAATAATTTTTCAGTTGGTGTTTATTAATAGATACTTATATCAATGAAATTTACGAGACGATTTTTTATTGGTGCGGGAACAGCGACTGCTGCTGCAACCGTCAGTCAGCTTGCCCAAACTAAACCGAGTTATGCGCAAAATGGAGAAATTAATCTTTATTCATCCCGTCACTACGATACCGATGAACTGCTTTATAAAAATTTCACTGACCAAACCGGGATTCGCGTTAATATCCTAGAAGGGAATGCCGATGAATTGATTTCTCGGATTAAAAATGAAGGTCGTAACAGTCCTGCCGATATTTTAATTACTGTTGACGCTGCACGTTTGTGGCGG
>JAVLCL010000001.1:0-22561 GCA_031580825.1 Halothece sp. Uz-M2-17 | reverse complement strand
AGAAGCGGGGATCTTCTCCCCTATCTCTTCGGAAATTTTAGAAGGAAGTATTCCGCAAAATCTTCGTCATCCAGATGGTTTGTGGTTTAGTTTGACGAAACGGGCGCGGGTGATTTTGTATAACAAGAGTCAGGTTAATCCCTCTGAGTTATCGACTTATGAAGATTTAGCCTCTCCTCAATGGCGCGATCGCGTGGCGATTCGGTCTTCTAATAATGTTTACAATCAGTCTTTAGTCGCTTCTCTCATTGCTAACTTGGGGGAAGAAGCAGCCGAAGAATGGTGTCGAGGTTTAGTTAACAATATGGCACGTCCCCCTCGCGGTGGCGATATGGATCAAATTAAAGCTGCTGCGTCTGGAATGGCTGATTTAGCAGTAGCAAATACCTATTATTTTGCTCGTTTTGCCCCAGGACGCTCAGCAAGTAATCCTGCTATCTTTGACCGCATTGGTGTCTTTTTCCCCAACCAAAATGGACGGGGAACGCACGTTAATGTTAGTGGTGGCGGTGTCATTAAAACAGCCCCTAACCGAGAAGGAGCAATTCGCTTTTTAGAATACTTAGTGAGTCCTCCTGCCCAAGCAATTTTTGCTCAGAGTAATAGTGAATATCCAGTGGTGCCGAATGTTCCATTAGACCCTGTGATTGCTCGTTTCGGTGACTTTAAAGAAGACCAGGTGAATGTGTCTCAACTAGGACGCAATAATCCCCTTGCTGTCAAAATTATGGATCGCGCTGGCTGGGCTTAATAAAAGTGGTCAGTGATCAGTAACCAGCAATCAGGCAACTATAGAGGAGCTATTGAAAAAATTAGTAAGCTAAGACGCACTTAAATGGGGTATTCTTGCAATTAGCTGGAAAGGCTGATCACTCCCATTATTGCCTGGGGCTCTGTTGCCTCATATCCACAAGCCAATTTAAATGCTTAACAGCTTAGCAGGGTGGGCATTGCCCACCCTACTAGGTGTAATTGATAACTTTTAATTCCGAGCGAGCCATTTCTGACCATTGAGACGCTGGACAGTGTACATAACAAGCAATTCTAAACTCACTTTGCGCTCGTCAATCATAAACGATTCAATTGTGCTTGGTGCGAAATCGCTTGTACTATAAGAAAAGGCTTTTTGTCCACTGATATCGTCGTCTAAAAAGTACACATTAAAACGACGTTTTCCCCCATCCCATTGACCAATGACTTGGGAACATTCATCAGCACCCGGAAGGGGGAATTGATCTTTTTTAAATTCAAGTTCTAAATCGTTAATTCCTTGTTGATTAAGAGCCTCTTTCAGCACAGGTTCATAATGTTGTTCGATAAACTCAGGGAAAGGTTTATCTTCAATGGGGGGTTCTTCCTCTGTTTTCTTGGCTGAGGAATCGGATTTTTTGCCTTGAGTTGACTTTTCTTCTTCAGACATAAACCTTCACTCAAATTAATAATAATTTTACTGTTTTTAGATTACAAATAAACAGTGAAAAAGGATGACGATCGCGCCATAATTTCAAATCTAGACGAACGCCCCCTTCACTGATTTCTTTTTCGGTTTAACCACCGGCAACCGCAGGGACAATACTGACTTCATCCCCATCTTTCAAGGAGGTTTTTTCGTTTTCTAAAAAGCGAATATCCTCACTATTGACATAGAAATTAAGAAAGCGACGCAGTTTTCCCTCATCATCTCGCAACTTTCCTTTAAATCCTGGATAGTGTTGTTCGAGGATTTCGACTAACTCTTTTACAGTGCTGCCTTCACATTCTAAGACCGCTTGATTATCGGTATGTTTTTGTAAAACGGTAGGAACTAAAACTTTGACGCTCATTTTTTTTCGTGATTGGTTATTTGTTATTGGTTATTTGTGACTGACCTGATTCTCTCTTATGAGTTTGAAACTAAGCAAGGGGGTTAAGAATCAGGTTTTGACCAATAGCAAGTCACCCTTTAATCAAAACTGATTGCGTGACTTAAAGAAGAACAAGAAACTATACTAACACTTGTTGCCACTCCAGACGATCAAGGGTGCGAGAGCGTTGCCAAGCGCGTTCAAAACTATCTAAGTTGGGATCAATCGCGAAGGGTTCACCAATATAACCTTGGACGGCTTCTTGAGTTTTCAATCCATTACCGGTGATATAAGCAACGGTGCTTTCATCGGGATCAATTTTGCCGGCTTCCACTAATTTTTTCAGTACCGCAATGGTGGTTCCACCAGCAGTTTCGGTGAAGATTCCTTCCGTTTCTGCTAAGAGTTGAATCCCTTCAATGATTTCTGCATCGGTGACATCTTCAATATTGCCATTGGTTTTACGAGCAACATCTAAAGCATAAACCCCATCAGCAGGATTTCCGATCGCGATTGACTTAGCAATGGTATTGGGTTTGACCGGAGTAATAAAGTCCCGTCCTTCTTTAAATGCTTGCGAAATCGGAGAACAGCCTTCAGCTTGTGCACCACTGAAACGAACGGATTTATCATCCACTAAGCCTGTTTTCACAAATTCTTGGAAGCCTTTATAAATTTTTGTATAGAGAGAACCCGAAGCTAAGGGCGCGACGACATGATCGGGTAATTTCCAGCCTAGCTGTTCCGCAACTTCATAACCGAGGGTTTTTGAGCCTTCCGAATAATAAGGACGAAGATTAATATTCACAAAGCCCCAACCATAACCGTTCGCGACTTCACTACAGAGGCGGTTCACTTGGTCATAGTTGCCTTTGACTGCCATGACTGTGGGGTTATAAATTAAGGTTCCTAAGACCTTTCCGGCTTCGAGATCCGCAGGAATAAAGACACAACATTCTAAGCCAGCACTGGCGGAAATCGCTGCGGTGGAGTTAGCAAGGTTGCCGGTACTGGCACAAGAAACAGTGGAAAAACCAAATTCTTTCGCTTTACTCAGGGCAACAGAAACCACCCGATCTTTGAAACTCAGCGTGGGCATATTTACCGCATCGTTTTTAATATAAAGCTCTTTTAAGCCCAAACGACGGGCAAGACGAGTGGATTTAATCAGAGGAGTCATTCCGGTGCCGACATCAATGACTTCACCGGTAACAGGTAAAAAGGGTTTGTAACGCCAAATGGACTTGGGACCGGCTGCAATGCTTTCTCTGCTAACTTGAGCGCGAATCGCATCATAGTCATAGGCAACTTCTAAAGGGGCAAAGGTTTCTTCACAAACATGAATCGGTTTTAAGTCGTATTCGGTGCCTCCTTCTTTAGAGACTAATTTGGTGTAAGTCGGTTTGGCATTGGTGGTTTCAGTTGCAAGAGCCATTGGTTTCTCTCCTTTTTACAAGTCAGTTCGCTCGATACTAACACAGCGCGATCGGCTCGACAACTAATCCCGACTTTTTTGGTCGGGATTAAACTCATCAGAACTTATAGCACTACAAACTTGGGTTAGGACATTACTGATCGCTAAAACCCTTTCATCATAAACTGTTGCCTATTGCCCAGCGCATAGCGCTATATAACCGAGAAATCAATAATGATTCGGTGCAGCAGGGGAAAAACGAAACCTTGAAAGAGGCAGAAGATTACGACTGGGCAAACCATGTAGTACAATAAGCTCGTTTACCCAATTGGAGGAGGAGCAGTGACGACAAAGGTTGTAATTATTCGACATGGACAAAGCACTTATAACATCGAACACATTATTCAAGGACGTTGTGATAAATCTGTTTTAACGGAAAAAGGTCGCGCTGATGCGGAAAAAGTAGGTGCTGTGTTGCGCCAACTCGATATTGCAACACTCTATGCCAGTCCTCTCCAAAGAGCGAAAGAAACTGCTGAGATTATCCATAACTGTTTCTCTGTCGCGCCTCCCCTAGAAGTTTCTGAATTATTACAAGAAGTCGATCTGCCCTTATGGGAAGAGAGGAAAAAAGATGAGATTAGGCAGCAGTTTCCAGAAGACTATCACTGTTGGAAAACTCGCCCTCATGAGTTTTATATGACTGTGGGCGAAAATAAGCATTATCCGGTTTTATCTCTTTATGAACAGGCGCAAACCTTCTGGAAAGAGGTGATTGCCAAGCATGACGGAGAAACGATCGCGATTGTTGCGCATAATGGCATTAATCGCTGTTTAATCAGTAGCGCGATCGGGGTTTCACCACAGCATTATCATTCGATTCAACAGTCGAATTGTGGGATTAATGTTCTCAACTTTAAAGGGGGTTGGGGTGAACCCGTTGAACTTGAATCACTGAATCAAACCTCTCATTTAGGAACCGCTTTACCGTCTCCTCGCAAAAATCAAGGCATACGATTACTGTTAGTGCGTCATGGCGAAACAGACTGGAATAAAGAATCTCGCTTCCAAGGCAAAATTGATATTCCGCTTAATGATAATGGTAGAGAACAAGGTCGAAAAGCAGCGGATTTCCTAAAAGAAACCCCGTTAGATTTTGCTGTTTCTAGCCCGATGTTACGACCCAAAGAAACAGCAGAATTAATCTTAGCTCATCACTCCGATGTGAAATTAGAAATTAAAGAACCCCTTTTAGAAATTAGTCATGGTAACTGGGAAGGCAAATTAAAGCCTGAAATCCAAGCGGAATATCCAGAACTCCTCAAACAATGGCTAGAAACTCCGGAAATGGTACAGATGCCAGACGGAGAAAATTTACAGCAAGTTTGGGATCGCGCTGTTGGTTGTTGGGAAGAAATTGTTACTGAAAAAGCACACTCTTCTGAGGAAATCAAAACTGGGATTGTTGTTGCTCATGATGCGATTAATAAAGTTATTCTCTGTGCATTATTAGGACTATCTCCTAGTAACTTTTGGAATGTTAAACAAGGGAATGGTGCCGTGAGTGTCATTGATTATCCTGATGGCAAAAACGGTGCACCTGTTTTACAAGCCATTAATATTACCAGTCACCTTGCAGAAGGCATTTTTGACCAGACTGCTGCTGGTGCGTTGTAGAATTTACCAAACATTACTCAAATAGAGAGTTGGTCACTGTTGCACCTTAACCAATCTCTGATTTTCAGACTGTGCTGGGGGAGTGACTAACGGATCATAGCCCAATTGCTCAGTAATTCGTTCTCGGGCTAAAACCCGATAATCCCAAAAATGTTCTCCAGCTGCACATAACCCCAAATACAAGCTCAAAAACTGTGGTTTGGTTATCAAAATCATCCACAGTTGACTCCAAAACTGATGACGAATGGTTTTCATTTGCATCCCCTGCTTCCAAATCACTTGGGTGATCAGTCGTAATGCTTTACCAAGGGGAAAATAGATACTTTGTCGAAAATAATGATTAGGGGTGACATTAAGACAGTGTTGAAAACAACGTTTGAGATAAGTCGCAGGTTCATATAACGTCCAGAGAGTATCAAGATACTCGTAAGCAATTTCTGAAACTGGACGAGTGGGGATAAAGTTCATCAAGGCATTTTGATCACCAAATTTCATTGCGCCTTCATTTTCTAGCAATCGTTCCTCTTGTTGGAGACGATCCCAAAGTGCTGTGTTCGGAGGAGCTTGTAAAATACCTAACATCGGTTGAGGAATTGATGTTTCTTCAACAAAGGTTTGAATCCGTGTTCCAGCCCCTGAGGGTTCGCCGTCAAAACCAATGATAAAACCAGCATAAATCATTAATCCCGCCTGATTAATTTTATGGCAAGCCTCAGTTAGAGGATGGCGTGTATTTTGTTGTTTACGGGTCATTTTCAAGCTATCTTGATCTGGGGTTTCAATCCCTAAAAACACCCCATAAAATCCAGCTTGCGTCATTAATTCTAATAATTCTGGATCTTCAGCAAGATTAACGGACGCTTCTGTTAAGAATGTAAAGGGATAATTATGCTCTTGCATCCAAGGGATCAGTGCTCGTAATAATCGCTTCACATTACGCTGATTACCAATAAAGTTATCATCAACCATAAAAATCGATCTGCGCCAACCTAAATCGTAGAGGGTTTGTAATTCAGTTAACGTTTGATCAATATTTTTAGTACGTGGTTTACGACCATAAAGATTAATGATGTCACAAAATTCACAGTTGAAAGGACAACCGCGAGAAAATTGAACAGCCATCATTAAATAGTCATCTTGTTTGAGTAAATCAAAGCGTGGGATAGGGCTTTGGGTCACATCCGGCTTTTCATTGGCTCGAAAAATTCCTTGTTCTTCTCCCTTCGTAACTGCATCAAGAAACTGAGGAATGGTTATTTCTCCTTCATCTAAAATTAGATAGTGCGCTCCTGAATTAAGTGCCTGTTCAGGAATAGAAGTGGGATATGGACCGCCAACCGCGACTTTTTTTCCTCTCTTAATCCCTTGATGAATCAGATGATGAAAGTCTTCTTTTTGAACAATCATGGCGGAAAGGATAACGATATCACACCATTTCCAATCTGATTCTGTTTCTAAGGAAACATTACGATCATAGAATCGAATTTCCCAGTCTTGAGGGAGTAAAGAGGCAATGGTAATAATTCCTAAAGGAGGAATAAAAGCCTTGAGATTAGCGATTTTCATAAACTGATCATAAGACCAGAACGTTTTGGGAAAGAGAGGATAGAGTAATAACGCCTTCATTGATATTTCCTCAAACGATTAGAGATGAATAGTGACGTGATCTTTGAACGTTAATTGTTTGAAATAATCAGATTAACTGATCAAAAGTAAGCGGTGATAATGGCTTAGGTTTTAGTATATTAAGAATTTTTTAATTAATACGTAAGTATATGCTTAAAATTAATAAAAGTTAAAATAATATTGATCTGAATAACTAATATCAATTGGAAATTGTAATTGAAAACAGTAGTAAGGTTCTGATTGATGACCCATCTATTCTTTCCTCTAGGGTCATTCTCTGATTGCAAGTCTTGGTTCAATATTTCGATTCGTGTTTTATGATCCTTTCAGGAAATAACTCAATTGATTAGTGCGTGAATGATGTCTCAATTGCCAGAAATAGATTGTATTTATACTGATGGTGCTTGCACAGGAAACCCCGGACCTGGCGGTTGGGGGGCTGTATTTTACTTTAAAGATGGTTCAGTGTATGAAATGGGGGGTGCGGAGAGAGAAACGACCAATAATCGCATGGAAATGCAAGCCGCGATCGCGTCGTTAGAATTATTTCAAGCCAGTGGACAAAATCATCCGATTATTCTCTATACGGACAGTCAGTATTTAGTTAAAGGTCTGACCCAATGGCTCAAAGGCTGGAAGAAAAAAGGCTGGAAAACCTCAACCGGAAAAGCAGTTCTCAATCAAGACCTCTGGACAACCTTAGACCAATTAAACCATTCTCTGATCCAATGGGAGCACGTGCGCGGTCATCAGGGAATTGCTGGAAATGAACGTTGTGACGCGATCGCGCGCGCTTTTGCTGCAGGAAAACGTCCGCATTTAAAAAAAAATTTAGATTTTCCCCGTCTCGCTAACTCCGATACCGTAATGAGTGTTAACAAAACGATACAATCAGAAACGCCTGCACAAACACCGATATCGGATGCAACCTATATGCAAGAACTAGAGGAACGGACAATCGAAGATTCTCGCCTAGTACCAGGCGATCGAATGGAAGGACTGAATCATTTAATTGAATCCCTCAGAATTGCCGATGAAATTGCCGAAAAAGGCTATCTCATCAGTAGTTCTGAACTTGCCGATTTAATGAACGTTAACGCCAGCGCCGTTACCAGTAGAGGAAATCATTGGTCTTGGCGCAATTGGGTCGTTTCACGAGTCCGACGAGAGGGAAATCAAATTCTCTGGCAATTAGAGCGAGCAGAAGGTTAATAAACTCGTCCTCGCCATTGTGTCGGACGTTGACTCGCTGAGAGAAAAATCCGTAACACCGCAGCCAGATCAGCCAATGGGGAAAGCCAAAAGAACCAAGACGCGGAAGTCGAGGTGCGGTCATAAGATGGGGAAACGGCAAATAATAATCCCAAACGCATCAATAATAATCCCCCATTCCATCCCCCCATGAGGAGAAACATCAAGTTCGTTTCTCCCTTTAATAATCCAACAAGAAACCCCATAAACAAGGGTAAAGGCAAGGCTTGTACCATCAATAATAACCACAGTTCCAGCAACAAAAGACTGGGCGTAGAAGCATCCTTAAGATCAAGAGAACGTCCCCATTCTTGCCATGTTTCCTTCATTCCTTCATACATCCGAACTTTGATGACGTTTGCCCCATCTAAAAAGCCCACTCGATACCCCTGATGTGCTGCATAACGAGCGAGTGTAACATCATCACAAAAAGAACTTTTTGCGGAACTATAGCCTCCTAGTGCCGATAAAACCTCCCGACGGGCTAAAAAACACTGTCCATTTGCCATCACTCGCTCAGGTGGGTTAGGATGCACCCCAGCCACATCAAAGCGATAGAGTAACGTCATAAGAAGGGCCGGTTGTAGCCACCATTCTCCGGCGGATTTTAGCTTAAATTGAGGAGATAAAGATAAAATATCGTAACTTTCCCCCTCAGCCGTTGCAATCACCGCAGCAACCAAGCCAGACTGGGGTTCTGTATCTGCATCAATCCCTAAAATCCAATCACTTTTTTCAGAACTCGCTAAAAAGCCATTATGGAGAGCCCAAGGACGACCCACCCAGTCTGAAGGTAAGGGATCATCATTGAGTAAGCGGAATCGGGGGTCATGCTGTTGTGCTTTTTTTACTAAGTCAGGTGTACGATCAGTGGAATGACTATCCACAATTAAAATTTCTCGTACTTCATACCCTTGGTGAGTGAGTCCTTTTAAGCAGGGAGAAATACGATCCGCTTCATTTAAAGTGGGGACAACGATGCTAACTGTTCCTAAGTGATCAGGCGTGCTGGGTTTGGGTTTGATCGGAGAAAGTCGTTTCGCTCCTTTAAGTAAACGAGAAAGAAGAATCAACGTTGCCGGAACTTGCAGGAGAACCAGTAAAAAGATCCCTGCTAGCCCAGCAGTTTCTAAATTAACTGTCATTAACGAATCATGCTACAAATTTGGACATTACTTGGCAGTTGCCAAGTAACGTGATCATACCGTGCGAGATGGGGTCAGGGGGAGAGAGGTTTAAGGAGCAAGGTCGAGTAGGCAATGCCCACCCGACCAGGTATAGCTATTACCTTACCCGTAGTAGCTAAATTCCCAGATTCCTCTTAGTCAACTGCAATTCTATAATTGAGCAACCGAGACAGGATTTTGTTCTTGTCCTTCTGTGGAAATTACAGTGTTATTACTCACTGTAGGTGTGATCAAATACAAAAGTGAACAGGGGATGACCGCAAAAACTAAACCCATCGCCACAGGAATCCAAATGCCACTGGCAAGGCTAAGAACGGCACCAAAGAGAATATTAAAGAAATAGATGGCAAAGGGTAAGTTAAGGTGACGACGGACTAAACCTAAGGGTTGACTGCCCCAGAACAGATGAGCCGTGGTCATAAAAATAATACCGGTCATGAACCAACCGACAAAGTTTTGATAAGGCATTCCGAAGAAAGCCCCCGGTTGATCCCAAACCCAGAAAGGAACGTCAGTCTGACTCATTGCTGGATCGAGGACAAAATCCCAAAACGTTAGGAGTAATGACCCGATCGCGATCGCGCCGATACTACGAACCCAAGACGGTAGCTGACGACTTTCCAAACCGACACGAGCAATTAAATAGGTACAAAATCCAACATAGAACCAAGATAAAGGAATCGTAAACGGCACTAAATCCGCAATTTTATAGCCTAATCCACTTAAATAACGATATTCGCCAAAGGGAAAACCAGTGCTGGTTCCTAACAATTCACTGGCTAAAGAAAGACTAACCGCAGGCACTAAAAATGTGAGTAAACGTTTTGCTCCTAAAATTTGATAACCATAAAAGGCGACTGCACCCGCCCCAAGTAACATATAAACGACACCACCGCCCGCCATCGAGTAGCGAAAGGCAACTTGTCCAATCGGTGGCAGACTGGCAATGAATTCCCCATTGGGCAATACTAAGACTAAGCCAGCAATGCCAAACAGCATGGCAAAGATATGACCAATCAGCATTCCGGTTGCTGGGGAGAACCCGATGCCATATTGTTGTAATTTCATTAAAGTTTCTTCCTCGTGTTGATACAACTTGTTAAATGATAAAGAGGTTTGGTTGCAAAAATAGCACTCAAGTTAAACTGAGGCTAATCGGCAAATATTAATTAATAGTTTACAAAAATTTACAAAAAATGTTGCAAGTTGAGGGAAAATCTTTTGTTTTGTACCAGTCAATGATTACATTTTCTGATCGGTGGAAGCTGTTACTGGGAGCAGTTGAGCTTTAGTCAATCCTAAGATACAACGGATGGTAGCTCAGACGAAGCCGTTAGGGCTAAGATTCTGGGACAGTGGGGGAGACTGGGGAAAACCGTTAAGATCAAAGGAACTGTGTATAAAATAATTAATCCATCCTAAGCCCTGCCTGGACTCGTATGAGTCAGTCTGGTCGATTGATAAAGCTCTCATCATCAGAAGAAGCTAGTCTTCAATGAAGAGTGGGTAAGTGTTGGTCATCGTTAATGAAAAAACCTATTAAATAATAGATCAAAATGAATTTTATTCTTCCTGAAGAAAACAACTTAACCATTCGTCCTGTTCAATATCGAGATTTAGCTGCGATTGAAACCCTCGTCAGTAAATCTCACGAACTCCATCATAGTGGTTCAGCATTGGCTTTAAGTCAAGATTTGGGGAATCTTCGCCAATGGTATAGTCCTCTTAAGCTCTTAAGTCTCTTTCCAAACCCGGCTCAACATCATTTTTCCTTCTATGTTGCCGAACAAGACGAACAAGTTTTAGGAGCAATTAAAGTTTCTCCCACAAATAGTACCCGCACCACTTGGCAAGTCGAACATATTTTAGTTGATCCAGACTACCCCGTTGCGGGAAAGCGCATTGGGTCACAACTGTTACGATACTGCTTTGAAAGTATTTGGGAAGCTAGGACTTGGACATTAGAAATTAATATTCACAACAAGAGCATTTTGAGCCTTTATCGAAGTAATGGCTTTCAACCCTTAGCTCAATATACCTATTGGTCGATCGCGCCCGAAAAACTCCACGCTTTAGCGCAACATGAACCCAAACTTCCGAACTTACTCCCCGTGAATAATGCGGATGCCCAATTGCTCTATCAGTTAGATACGGTTTCCATGCCTCCGTTACTGCGTCAAGTCTTTGATCGCCATATTAACGACTTTAAACGGAGCTTGATTGATATTACGGTGAACCGCTTACAGCAATGGTTGGGGAAACACCACATCCAACAAGGTTATGTGTTTGAACCGCAAAGAAAAGCAGCGATCGCGCACTTTCGACTGAACCAAACCCCAAAAAATCACCCGGATCAGTGTCAACTGACGGTTCATCCGGCTTATACTTGGCTCTATCCGGAACTCCTCGCTAAAATTGCTCAATTCTTCTCCGAAACGGAACAGCCCCAACTGATTCTTGCTTCTGCGGACTACCAACCGGAACGGGAAGAATACCTAGAAGAAATTGGTGCCGAACGGGTGGAACATACCTTGCTCTTGTCTCGTTCGGTGTGGCACAAACTTCGGGAAGCTCCTTCCTCTCTGGAACGGTTACAATTATCAGGGGTTTTACAAGGCTTGCGTCCGGGTCGCGCTCCCATTCCCAGTCGGTTACCATGGCTGAATTCATTCTCTGACAAATCCCATCCCGATTATCGAGACCCAGCAGATATAGAACACTTGGAAGAGGAAGAAAACAATTGAAAGCAAAACTCTCAGTTTTAGGGCTAGATATTGGGAAAAAACGGATTGGAATTGCCGGTTGTGATGGCACAGGGTTGATTGCCACGCCCATTATGACCCTTGAACGCACGAGCTTTACTGATGATATCGAACAACTCAATGATTTAATTGCGAAACGAGAAGTAACGCTTTTAGTCATCGGAATGCCTTATGCCATGAATGGGGAACTGGGTCATCAAGCCCAACGGATTCAAAAATATGTGAAACGGTTACAACGGGTGATTAAACTTCCCATTGAATATGTGGATGAACGTTTAACCTCCATTGAAGCTGAAAGCCAACTGAAGACAAAAAAGGGCTTTTCTCCGCGACGGGATAAAGCCCAAATTGATGCTCATGCTGCTGCAATTATTCTCCAACAATGGTTAAATCAACGTCGGAATTATGCCTTGCAGTGATGGGAAAGTCTTAACCTTTAACCGCCCCTGCGGTAAGTCCTTGCACAATGCGACGTTGGAAAAATAAGACTAATAAAACAAGGGGAAGCGTTCCCGCAACCGTTGCTGCTGCGATCGGACCATAAGGAATTTCAAAAATAGATGAACCCCCAATTTGGGCAGTGGCAACGGGGATGGTTTTCATACTTTCTTCGGTGACAAAGGTTAAGGCGAAAATGAACTCATTCCAAGCAAAAATAAAGGCAAGAATTCCTGTCGTGACTAAAGCAGGAACGGTCATCGGTAAGACAATTCTCACTAACATTTGAACCGTATTATAACCATCCACTTTGGCTGAGTCTTCTAAGTCTTTGGGCAACTGTTGGAAAAAGGTTCTTAATACAAGAATCGTTAACGGTAAATTCTTCCCCGCATAAGGAATAATTAACGCCAGATAGTTATTCCCTAAGTTAAGGGTTTTTACCACTTCAAATAGACCGAGAAAGAGTAAAACATAAGGAAAGAGAGTCACAATTAAAACAATTGTCACTAAAACTTTTTCCCCCGGAATCTTTAATCGGGCAAGGGCATAAGCAGCCGGTGCGCCTGTGGCTAAAGCAATTAAAGTGGCTGTTGCTGCCACAAATAAACTGTTAAAGATATAAAGTAAAAACGGACGACGATTAAACAGATTCAGGTAATGGTCGAGGGTTAGCTGATCGAAACTGGGTAAATAAACATTGGGAACGGTGGCAATGGCATCATTAATTTTGAATGAAGTTAGAACTTGCCACATTGCTGGGGCAAGACAAAAAATAGCAACAAAAAGAATACCAATCCCCAGCACTATTTTTCGTTTTGGAAGTTTAGATTTTGTCGTTTTCTTTTGCGCGATCGTCATTTCTTATTGTTCTCCCGTTACATTGACATCATTTTTCGCCAGAATCACTCCAGCAATGACAACAGCCAAGATTAAAATTAAAAAAGTAATGACAATTAAGGCTGCACCATAACCAAAGTCTAAATAGCGCATAACCGTGTCATAAATATATAAAGAAACCGTTTCTGTTGACCCAGCAGGTCCGCCACCGGTCATGACTGTTACTAACTCGAAAATGCCAAAGGCTTGGGCAAATCGGAATAATAAAGCAATAATCATTTGGGGGGTAATTAACGGTAATGTAATCGTAAAAAAGTTCTGAACGGGATTTGCCCCATCGAGGGAATGCGCTTCATATAAATCTTGAGGAATTGCTTGTAATCCTGCTAAGAGAATTACCGCAATAAAAGGGGTTGTTTTCCAGACATCGGCAAGAATTAAAGCAAACATGGCACGAGAGGGATCCCCTAACCAAGTAATTCCAGAATCAATAATGCCTAAACTTCTAAGAATGTCATTGACGACCCCATATTGGTCATTAAAAATCCATTCCCAAGCCAAGCCCATCACGGCTGTGGGTAATGCCCAAGGTAAAATACCAATGGTTCTAAGAATACCGCGACCGCGAAATTTTTGGTCTAAAACGAGGGCAACGGCTATTCCTAAAATTAACTCTAGAAGGAGAGAGAAAAAAGTAAAAATGGTTGTGTTACCGATACTATTCCAAAAGCGACCATCCCCAAACATTCGGGCATAGTTTTCTAAGCCAGTAAAAATCGGTTCCAGTTGCGTTCCTAAATTTTCAGTAAATAAACTGAGCCAAAACGCCCGTCCAATTGGATAGGCAAACACTAAAATGAGGATAATTAAGGCTGGTAAAGATAGTAACCAACCGGTGAGTTGATCTCGCTGGCGAATCGAATTAATTTTCATAATGAATATAATCTCTCAAATCTCCGCTTAAACTCAAGATTAGAAAACCTCTGCGTTCTCTGTGTCTCTGTGGTTCGATCAATCGCGATCCATTATTTAGAACGTTTCAATAAAATACGGGTTTCTCTTGCTGCTGCATTCATCGCCTTTTCTGCAGACATAGTTCCTGAAATCGCAGCACTGAGATAGCGTTGTAAAATATCTGAGGCTTGAGAATATTGCGCGATCGGTGGGCGTAAAACTGCATTTTCAATGACATTTAAAAGTTCGGGTAAATAACTATATTTTTCCACTAACTCTGGATCATTAAAGAGTTCCCGCCGACTCGGAACATAACCTGTTTTGAGACTATACTTTTTCTGAGTTTCAGCACGACTAAAATATTTCACCACTCGCCATGCTGCATCAGGATGATCGGTACTTTCGGCAATTCCCATGCCCCATCCGCCTTGACAGGCACCACTTCTGCCATTGGGGGCGTGTGGCATCGGTTTAATGGCAAATTTGCCCGCAATGTCTGATTCTGAAGCTAACCCATAAACATAGGGCCAATTTCTCAAGAAAGCAGTTTCACCATTTTGAAATAAGCGTCGGGTGGGTTCTTCACTATAAGTCGTCACACCAGGGGGAGAAACTTCTTCTTCAATGGTATCTCGCAAAAAGTTAACTGCTTCAATGGCGTTCGGTTGATCTAACCCCACTTCTAAGGTATCTGGATCCACCCAGAAAGCATCAAACCCTGCTAAAATCTCCACGAACATCGCGGATAATCCTTCATACTGCTTTCCTTGCCAAGCATAACCCCAGGGGGTATAGCCTTGATCTTGTAAACCTTTGGAAATTTCCATTAATTCGGCAAAGGTTTCTGGGGGTCCATAACCGACTTCTTTTAGCCAGTCAGTGCGATAATATAGCATCCCCGCATCAGATCGAAATGGCATCCGATAGAGTCCATCTTCATATCTTCCGCCATTAACATCGCCATCTAAAAATTCATCTAATTCTGTTTGAGAAACGCGATCTGATAAGTCTTTTAACCATCCGGCTGCTGCAAATTTAGGAGTCCAGACAATATCCATATAAACTAAATCATAAGGAGAATCTCCTAATAAAAATGCAGAGGTATAAAGGTCTTCCACTTGGTTGGTATCATTGGGGGCTTCTACAATTTCCAAGCGAATATCAGGATTTTCTTGATTGAAGTCTTGGACGATGGGTTCTAACTGTGCTGCTTCTAAGGCTTGAATTAAAACTTTAACCGTTGTGGGTTGTTGACTTTGAACAGCCGTAATCAATAACGGAATTGAAATCGCAGTTGCGATAAAAGCGATTAATGGTTTGAATTTTTTGTTTTCTTGAATCCATCGCAAGAATGATTTTAAGTGAGTTTTAAGTTGAAACATAATCAATTAGTACATAAACATTTGCTCACTTTAGTTAGTAATAAATGCTGATGTTACTAAAAATGGCTTGACTTTCGATTGTAAAGCAAATATTTCTTATTAATCACTTTAGTCTTAAGAAAAATAACAATTACGATTTTTTTGGCAAAACTCTTTCTTCAGTCGGGTGATCAATCCCCTGACTGAAATGCCATTGTTTGACATATCAATTTTTTTTGATATATTCAAGAGAGTAATCTGGTCAAGGCAAACAAAATGAGTACCAACCCATCCAACGTCAATCCGAGAGCGGTTCAGGCGGGAGGAAAACTAAGTTTCTTTGAACGTTATCTTACCGTTTGGGTTGCCCTATGTATTATTGCAGGAATTATTCTGGGACGAGTATTCCCCAATATTGCTGTCACCCTTGACAGTATGAGCATTTACCAAGTTTCGATTCCGATTGCAGTTTGCCTGTTTTTCATGATGTATCCGATCATGGTCAAAATTGATTTTGGGCAAGCCAAACAAGCCGCACAAACGCCGAAACCTGTCATTTTAACGCTTGTGGTGAATTGGCTGATTAAGCCCTTCACGATGGTGGTATTTACTCAGTTTTTCTTAGGCTGGCTGTTTCGCCCTTTACTTTCAGGAACAGAAATCATTCGGGGTGGAGAAATCGCGCTGGCTGATTCCTACATTGCAGGAACAATTCTGTTAGGAATCGCCCCTTGTACCGCCATGGTTTTAATGTGGGGCTATCTCTCCTTTAGTAATCAGGGACATACCTTGGTCATGGTTGCCATTAACTCGCTTGCCATGCTATTTTTGTATGCCCCTTTGGGACGCTGGTTATTGGCAGCAAACAAGCTCACTGTGCCTTGGGAAACCATTGTTCTTTCGGTTCTCATTTATGTGGGTTTGCCCTTACTAGCAGGGGCAGTATCGCGGAGTTGGATTTTGCATAACAAGGGTAGAGAATGGTTTGAGACCGTGTTTATGAAATATCTGAGTCCGGTTTCCATTGCAGCCCTTTTAATTACCCTTGTGCTGTTATTTGCCTTTAAGGGAGATTTAATTGTCCGTAACCCGTTCCATATCTTACTGATTGCAATCCCTCTGTTTATTCAAACCAACTTTATTTTCTTAATTACGTATGTGGCAGCCCAGAAACTAAAGCTCTTTTATGAAGATGCTGCACCGGCTGCTTTAATTGGTGCGAGTAATCATTTTGAAGTTGCTATTGCGACAGCCGTCACTCTGTTTGGACTCAATTCTGGTGCTGCTTTAGCAACGGTGGTCGGTGTACTGATTGAAGTTCCTGTAATGCTGATGTTAGTAGAAATTTGTAAACGGACTGCGTTTTGGTTTCCTCGTGAACCGGAGAAAGCAACGCTAATCGATCCTCGTTGTGCTCGTCCATTAAGCTAAATCAATTAGGAGATTTGTGATGAAACGTGTTATGTTTGTCTGTCGGAAAAACTCAGCGCGATCGCAGATGGCAGAAGGCTTTGCTAAAACTTTAGGTAATGACCAAATCACGGTGGCAAGTTCTGGACTCGAAGCGAGCCAAGTGCGCCCAGAAGCCATTACTGCCATGAAGGATGTGGGCATTGATATCAGCAACCAAACCTCGAACGCCCTCAGTGAATTTAACCCAGAAGACTTTGATGTTGTCATTTCTTTGTGCGGGTGTGGGGTTAACCTTCCACCAGAATGGGTTACCCGTGAAGAGTTTGAAGATTGGCAACTCGATGATCCCGCAGAACAACCGGAGATTTTCCCTCGGGTACGAGATGAAATTAAGGAACGAGTGGAGGCTTTAATCACAACCCTTAATGCAAAAAACACTTCTGCCTAATCTTTTCTGAAATGGATTGATGTATGCGACACACCTCTCGCCAATCAGTTTGATATTATATGACTCATTTTGAACATCCACCGAGAATTCTATTTTTGTATGGCTCTTTAAGAGAGCGTTCCTACAGTCGACTGCTTGCGGAAGAAGCAGCGCGGATTATTAGTGAGATGGGAGCGGAAGTTAAATTCTTTCATCCCCATGAACTTCCCTTGCGCGGACAAGTCGAAGAAACTCATCCCAAGGTACAAGAATTACGGGAGTTAAGCCAATGGTCAGAAGGTCAAGTTTGGTCTTCTCCGGAAATGCACGGGAATATTACGGGTGTGCTAAAAAATCAAATTGATTGGATTCCGTTGAGTATTGGAGCAGTACGACCCACACAAGGGAAAACATTAGCTGTGATGCAAGTGAGTGGCGGTTCACAATCTTTTAATGCGGTGAATAACCTGCGAATTTTGGGACGGTGGATGCGGATGTTTACAATTCCGAATCAGTCTTCGGTTGCCAAAGCCTACCAAGAATTTAATGAAGATGGCACAATGAAGGATTCTCGTTATCGCGATCGCGTGGTGGATGTTATGGAGGAACTCTACAAATTTACTGTGCTATTACGAGATAAAGTGGATTATTTGACAGATCGGTACAGTGAACGTAAAGAAAAAAATGGGGTTAAAAATTAGCGATGTTTCTCATCAGTTAGGCGTGAATCCGCAAACGCTCTATTTTTATGAACGAATTGGCTTAATTCCGTCCCCTCAGCGAACAAAAAGTGGTTCTCGCCTTTACAGTGAAGAAGATGTGGAACGCTTATCATTTATTCTCCGTGCGAAATCTTTGGGGCTAACCCTTGAAGAAATCAAAGAAGTTTTAGCCTTGAAAGAAGGAGAAGCCCTAACTTGTCAAGCAGTTTATGAGCGATTACAACAGAAAATCACTGAAATTGATGAAAAAATCAATCGTTATTCCCAGTTGCGAGATGAACTTTTACCGTTACTCAAACACTGTGAAGCCAATCTTGATCAAGATCGCGAATGTATTGTCTTAGACGATTTTTCGCGGAACCCTTGACCCTATACCACAGTATAAGGATTACTCTCTAGTTAATGAGTTGTTAATGAGAGGAAACTGAACCATGAGTGGAATTAAAGCAGAGGTTTTAGGAACCGGCTGTAAAAAATGTGAGCAATTAGAAGCCAATGTGCGGGAAGCCCTAGCACAGCTTAATCTCCAAGGCGAAATTGTCCAGGTCAAAGACCCGATGATGATCGCGCAAAGAGGCGTGATGAAAACACCAGCCCTGATTATTAATGACCAAGTGGTGACGCAAGGTAAAGTTTTGACTTCGGAACAGATTCAACCGTACTTTAGCGCCTAGAGGGGAGGAAGAATCATGCAGAAGTCATCTTTTTGGCGGGAAGAATGGAAACCCCTAGTGCTGATAATCGGCATTTTTGTGCTGTGTTTTTATTTACCCGTTAATTGGCTACAGCAGTGGGAACGATTAGAACAAGCCTTCTGGGAAGCCCTTTATCTGGTGCGGTGGTATGCCCAAGAGCACGTTTTATTCTGCTTAATTCCCGCATTTTTTATTGCCGGCGCGATCGCGGTTTTCTTGGGTCAAAATTCAGTCATGAAGTATTTAGGAAGCAAAACCAATCCTTTCCTATCTTACGGAGTGGCATCTGTTTCTGGCATGATCTTAGCCGTTTGTTCTTGTACTGTGCTGCCCTTATTTGCAGGGATTTACCGCCGAGGGGCAGGGTTAGGACCGGCGATGACCTTTCTCTATTCCGGACCAGCGATTAATATTCTCGCGATTATCCTCACCGCCAATATTTTAGGGTTTCAATTAGGAATCGCGCGCGCGATCGCTGCAATTATTTTTAGTATTATCATTGGCATAGGAATGCAGTTGCTCTTTCCAGATGAATCAGATCAAGATCATGGGTCTGCGATTCTCCCAGAGGAAGAAGAAACCCGTCCCTTATGGCAAAATACGTTATTCTTTGCAGTATTAGTGGGAATTTTAGTCTTTGCCAACTGGGCGCAACCCGAAACGACGACTGGCTTTTGGTATAGCATTTATGCACTGAAATGGCTAATTACAGGATTGCTGGGTTTAGCCTTAGCAATGATGCTGGTTTTCTGGTTTCATTTGCATCGAGGAAAAGTGATTTTAATTGCTGCTGTAACCGCAATCCTCTCTTGGCAATTTAGTCAAACGCCTTTAGTTCCCTTCAGTATCGCAGTCTTGGGGTTATCTTGGCTCACGAGCACGAATCAAGGAGAAGCAGGAGACTGGTTTGAGTCGTCTTGGGATAATGCGAAGCAAATTTTGCCCCTGTTGTTGATAGGCATTTTAGTAGCTGGATTCTTATTAGGTCGTCCGCAACAGGAAGCCTTGATTCCTTCAGAATGGATTGTGCAAGCAGTCGGGGGAAACTCTATTTTTGCTAACTTCTTTGCTGCGATGATCGGCGCGTTGATGTACTTTGCGACCTTAACCGAAGTTCCCATTCTACAAGGCTTAATTGGTAATGGGATGGGAGAGGGACCCGCTTTGGCGTTATTACTCGCTGGACCTGCGATTTCACTCCCGAATTTATTGGTCATCCGTAGCCTTTTAGGGACAAAGAAAACAATCGTCTTTGCTTTCTTAGTTGTGGTGTGTGCGACGCTGAGTGGCATTCTTTACGGAGAATTAAGCCTCAATTTTTAAAGAAATTTTGGTCTATATGCTTTTCTAGAACATCAGTGACCGCATCAAGCACTTCCTCTCGCTGTTGACGATGGTGAGGAACATCAGTTGCAAGAGGAGAAAGTCCTTTTTTCTTTCGTAATTGGTTTAGCCATTGTCTGCGCCATGTTCCATTTTCAAACAGTCCATGTAAATAACATCCCCAAACGGATTGATCAGATTTAACATAGCCTAATTCTGCATCCTCAAATAAAGGCGTTAAGGTTTCTGACTGCGTTGTCAAAGCAGTTCGCCCTTGATGAATCTCATATCCGGTAATGGGAATCTCACTTTCTAGAAAAATGCTTTTCACGGTGCGCTGGCGGGTGAGTTTTTCAGAAGTAATCATTGTTTTGAGGGGAAATAACCCTAAACCGTTATAGTCTCCTGCTTCCCCTTCTAAGCCCTCAGGATCACTTAAGATTTCTCCCAAAATCTGAAAGCCACCACAAATCCCGAAAATTGTTCCTCCGTTTTTTACGTAGGCTTGTAGCGCAGATGCCATCCCTGTTGCTTGTAAGGCTTGTAAGTCAGCAATGGTGGTTTTAGATCCAGGAAGAATCACCGCATCAGGATTTCCGAGTTGCTCTTGTGGGCGAACATAGCGCATATTAACGCTGGTTTCTGCCTCTAAAGGGTCAAAATCGGTAAAATTAGAAATCTTAGGGAGATGAATCACTGCAATTGTCAAATCGGTGTTGCGTTTGCGTCCTCGTCTTTCTAATAAATCTAAGGAGTCTTCGGCGGGAAATACTTGTTGTAAATAGGGAATCACCCCGACAACAGGAATTCCTGTATAGTTTTCCACCCAGTCAATACCCGGCTGTAAAATGGATTCTTGTCCACGAAATTTATTAATGAGAATTCCTTTAACAAGATGGTGTCCTGCGTTGGCGTGTTTTAAGATTTCTAAGGTGCCAATAATATGAGCAAACGATCCTCCCCGTTCGATATCCACAACGAGTAAGGTATCTGCGTTGAGATACTCTGCAACCCGCATGTTTGTTAAGTCACGGTGCATGAGGTTAATCTCAGCAGGACTTCCCGCCCCTTCACAGACAATATAATCATACTTTTTCTGAAGTTTTCCCAATGCAGTTTTAATCGCTTCCCAACCGCGATCAAAGTATTGTTCATAATATTGTTGGGCTTGAGTTCGTCCGACTGCTTTTCCATCCAGGATCACTTGGGAGGTCATATCCCCTTGGGGTTTCAGCAGAATCGGATTCATTTCTACCGTTGGTTCAACCCCCGCAGCCCAGGCTTGTACTGCTTGTGCATAACCGATTTCATCTCCGGTATCAGTGACATAAGCATTAAGTGCCATATTTTGTCCCTTAAAAGGACTCACCCGCAATCCCCGACGGCTTAACATCCGACAAATGGCAGCACACAACAAAGATTTACCCGCGTGAGAGGTTGCACCCACGACCATAAAGGCTTGTGTCATAAAAATTTATATTAGCTCTCAGATTTCTAGCGATACTCCAGGTTCTTCAATTCTCTGTGTCTGGAGTGGTTCAATTTTTAGCAGTCGTTTTCAAAAACTCAGATTAAAACGGTGAACGAAACCAGCGAATCAGAAAGTTTTGAATTTTTTCTAACAGAGAAGGGGAGGGGATTTTACCTTCTTCTTGTTCCCATTGTGCAACAATTTGCCGTCCTAGGGGCGTGAGGCGAAAGCTATCGGTAATCCCTTGTCCATCGACTTCGCGCCGTAATAAGCCCACTTGAATCAGCCAAGCCAGTTCATTTTCCGTTTTTAATTCTGAGAGGGCGGTGGTGCTATGTTGATTTTCGATTCCCGCTTGATTGGCAATTTGTCCTAGGGGAACGCTACGATCGCGCAATGCTTGAAACAGCTTTAAACGAAAAGGAGAGCACTTAAGGGCGCGTTGGGCGCGTTGAATGGTTCGTTGGGGATATTCAATGAGGGAGGTTTTAGGCTGAGGTGTTGTTGTCATTCTGCACTCGATTACTTTCAGAGGAGGCGTTAGATTGTTCTTCCGATGCTGTTTCCATTCTACTGGCTTCTACTCCTGCGGTGATCGCGCTTTTGAGACGATTTAATGTCCCATCCCAGTTGTGTAACGTCGTTTCCGAGAAACGATTGGCTTGCCACTGCACACTGCTGGACACATCTTCCGCCATTTCCGGAAGGGCTTGGGCTGATTTCTTTAAGGTCTGTCTGGTTTCTCGTCCGGAACGAGGGGCAACTAAAAGCCCCACCACTGCTCCCACAGCACTCCCGAGAGCGATTCCGCCAATAAATGCACTAATTCCACGTTTGGACATAACTGCAAGCTCCCCAAGTTGCCTCTAGCCAACAGTCTGACATTTTTATCTGATTACGGGGCGCGATCGCGCACCAACTTAACAAAACTTAAAAATTCTTTAAGGAAAGGTGGAAAATTAAGAAATGTTAGATTATGATAGTTTTAGTAAAGAAAAGTAAACTTTTCTGACACATTTGCTCAAAGTTTGCTTACGGGCAAGCTAGTAATCATAAATAGGAAACCAATATCCATCGTCAATTGGAGTATTTAATATGACCATTGCAGTAGGACGCGCCCAACAACAAAGAGGAGTCTTCGACCTCGTCGATGACT
>JAVLCL010000288.1:0-4637 GCA_031580825.1 Halothece sp. Uz-M2-17 | reverse complement strand
CACCGGAATAATCATTTTTTCAGTTACCAGTAATCAATTAACATTAAAGTTGGTCACTGGTAACTGATCACTGGTCACTGTTAGTTGCTGCCCGCAAAGACAACGTTGGGAAAATGTTCTTGAGCGTCTGCCATTGGGGTATGCTTAATGTTTTCTTGCCAATAATTGATCACTTCTGTAGCTTGGTTGAGGAGATCAATTTTTTCTTCTTCGGTGATCCAGCTTTTGGATTCTAATTCTTCTTTTAACTGTTCCCAAGCATCATTACGGGGCCAGAAGAAATAGGCGGTAAGAGGGCTAGTGCCTTTTCCGACCACATGATCAACCGCAACGGCGACATTTTCATCTAACCATAGAACTTTTAAAATAAAACGCGATTCGGAAGAGACTTCGACAGTTTCCATTTAGTTACATCATTATTGCTAATTGTACAGTCCTCTATTTTAACGGATATTCTTCATGTCATCACCGCAAGCAATTGTAATTTTTGATATTGATGGTGTCGTGCGCGATGTTGCTGGATCGTATCGACGCGCGATCGCTGATACCGTCGAACAATTAACCAATAGCGCCTATCGCCCTTCATCAGAAGCGATTGACGACCTCAAAGGGGAAGGCATTTGGAATAATGATTGGGAAGCCTCACGAGAACTGGTCTATCGTTATTTTGAATCTCAAGGTCAACCGAGACAAAATTTAGAAATTGACTACACCGAGTTAATTGCATTTTTTCAATCTCGCTATCGGGGAACTGATCCCAACAACTGGGATGGTTATATTACCAATGAACCTTTGTTGATGAGCGCAGAGTATTTAGATGCTCTCACGGATCATGGCATTTTATGGGGATTTTTTAGTGGCGCGCCCCGAGCCTCAGCCAATTATGTCTTACAACACCGATTAGGGTTACGCTCTCCGCTCATTGTTGCGATGGAAGATGCCCCCGGAAAGCCTGATCCAACAGGGTTATTTACCACTGTCGAACAACTTTATCCGGATGAACCTTTACCGGTATTCTATGCCGGAGATACTGTTGCTGATATGCAAACGATTCAGAATGCTCAACTGAAGCAACCGCATCGAAAGTGGTGCGCGATCGGAATTTTACCGCCTCATGTTCTCAATGGCTCATCTCAGCGTGTTGAAGAATACACCCAAAAATTAAAGGATGCTGGTGCAATGATGGTTTTAAAAAATGTTGAGGAATTATCAGGAAAGGTGGTGCAAGAAGTAGTGATATAAAGGGCAACCAAACCAGTCATTCTTTTTAAGACTGATTATAGGGAAGCTAATTGATCAAAAAGTCATTATAGGCAGTTTTTATTAATTTCTAATCCTTGGTGCAATCACATGGGAACTAACCCCATATAATTGGGCTGCTTTTGACATTTCTAAATTCAAAAATTTAGCATCTCCTAAATGGAATATTTCTTTTAATTGTAATGGTTCAATATTTAAAACTTGTCTAATTTGTTGAGCAACTGCTTTCGCTAATAATGGAGGAACAGAATTTCCAATTTGTCGAAAGCCATGCCATTTTGTGACATGAAATCGGAACCAATCGGGATAAGAATGGAGTCGCGCAGCTTCTCTAACTGTAATACATCGTGGAAGATAAGGATGAATCGGTCGCGGTGAAGTAAATGCTCCCCGATTACTGGGGGTTCCTGCTCTTAACGTATTACAAATTCCCTCAGGATCAAGTTTATAAAAACGACTAATGGGTTCAGTTTTTCCAGGCGGAGTTGCTGCAAACCTTGCCATTGATTTTTCTGTATGTTTCGTTCTTAGACTCGCAGTTAAAAGACTTGAATCATAATAACGGGGATAACTATAATCATCTTTTGCTTGTCCAGTTTCTCGTAATTGATGACTATAGTAACTGGGACTTCCAAATTTAGCTTTGACAGTATCTTTTTGAAAAAGTTCTGGATAGTTTTCAATTTTCGGTAAATCTTGGAGTGCATCCCTGACCGTCGGACTTTCAGGTAAATTCTGGTTTAATAATGTCACTTTACTTTTTGCGGGTTTCGCCAAGGCTAGAGGATACTCAGGTAAGACTTGATCATCACGACATCCTAATAAAAAAAGACGTTTTCGATTTTGAGGAACACCAAAATTAGCAGCATTTAAAACTTGATAAGGAAGTTGAACCTGATAGTCATTTTCCTGAAAAGCACTAATTAATTCTTTTAATAATTGTTGTGACTTCCCAATCCCCATGCCCGCAACATTTTCCATAACAAAATATCGCGGTTGGAGTTCTAGGACTAACCGTAAAAAGTGAAAAACTAATGCATTTCGATCATCGTTTAAAACCCGTTTTCCAATTAAAGAAAAGCCTTGACAAGGGGGGCCCCCACAAACCACATCAATTTCTTGATTTTGAATAGCAGAAGACTGGCGAATTTCATCTCCCGTGAGTTGAGAAACATCTCGGCATAGCACTGACCAAAACGGAAAGTTAAACTCATGGGCAGCAGCATGAATCGGATCAATTTCGACAGAGGCTAAAACATCAAACCCAGCTTGTTCAAACCCTAGGGTCATCCCTCCAACCCCAGCAAATAAATCAACTGCAATCGGACGTTGTTGTCGAAACTGATTCATTACCGAGACTGATCCTTGCAAAACTATAGATTACTTCTAGCAACACATTGATTCTCTAACTAATCCTCTGTGTTCCTCTGTGACTCTGTGGTTCAATAAAAACTAACTTTACAGACTATGAGGTTTGTTCTAACAAATAACGTTCAATAATTTTTACAATCCGTTCTGCTGCTTGACCATCCCCAAAAGGATTAATTGCCATTGCCATCCGTTGATAAACATCAGGATTGCTTAACAACTCACTTGCCGATTGTAAAATTTGTTGCGGATCAGTCCCCACCAAACGGGCGGTTCCAGCTGTGACGGCTTCGGTGCGTTCTGTATTATCTCGCAAGACTAAAACCGGTTTGCCAAGACTGGGGGCTTCTTCTTGCAGTCCACCTGAATCTGTTAATAATAAATAACAACGTTGCATGGCTCCCACGAGTTGGGAATAATCTAAAGGTTCAGTTAAGAAGACACGAGGGTGGTTTCCGAGAGCGTTTTGAATCGGTTGACGAACGGTCGGGTTACGATGCAAAGGAAGTAAGATAGCCGTATCGGGAAATTTATCTAAAATGAGTTGTAACCCTTTAATAATTTGATTTAGAGGTTTTCCCCAATTTTCTCGTCGGTGAACGGTTGTCAGTAACACGCGGTAGTGTTCCCAGTTCAAATTAGGAATCTCACAGGGAGGATGGCGTTGCGCCATGGTTAAAAGAGCATCAATGACGGTATTGCCAGTGAGATGAATTGCTCCAATCACTCCCGAATTTTCTAAATTTTTAACCGCAGCTTCTGTCGGAGCAAAATTGAGTTGCGCCAGTTGACCAATCAGACGACGGTTCGCTTCTTCTGGGTATGGATTATATAAGTTATATGATCGCAATCCGGCTTCAACATGAGCAGTAGGAATTTGTTGATAAAATGCAGCTAAGGTTGCAGCAAAGGCAGTAGTGGTATCTCCCTGCACAATAACTAAGTTGGGTTGGATTTCGGTGAAGAGTTTTTCCAGTCCTTTTAAACTGCGACAAGTGATATCGCTAAGGGTTTGTTCCGCTTGCATGATCTGCAAATCATGGTCTGCTTTGAGGTGAAATAAATTCATCACCTGAGCCACCATCTCTCGATGTTGTCCCGTGAGAATAACAGAGGTTTTCAGTTGGGAGGAACGTTGACATTGCTGAATAATCGGAGCAAGTTTAATCGCTTCCGGTCGCGTTCCTAGGGTTATGCAGACCGTACCAGAGTCAACGTTCATGCAAATCCCCCAATGACACTCGACAGCAGAGAATACTCATGAAATTGCCTGACCCAAAATGAGTTATAAGGGGAGTTTAGCATAAGTCGAATGTCCTCCCAATGCTTACTGACGGATTTTACCAAAACGCCGATCGCGCTGTTGATAAGATCGCAAGGCTTGATGAAAGGCAACACGGTCAAAATCGGGCCATAAAGTATCTGTTACATAAATTTCTGCATACGCCAACTGCCAGAGTAAAAAGTTACTCAAGCGCATTTCCCCACTGGTGCGAATTAATAAATCCGGATCCGGTAAATTCGCAGTGTAAAGATGTTGCGCAAATAATTTTTCATTGACTTGATCTGGGGTAATTTCTCCATTTTGGACTTGCTGCGCGATCGCGCGACAGGCGGAAATAATTTCTTGTCTTCCGCCATAGTTGGTCGCCACAGTAAATTCAATCCCCGTATTGTCTGCAGTTTGTGCCATCGCTTGCGCGATCGCGCTTTGTAAAGAATTGGGAAGAGCGGTTAAATTACCAACAAAACGAATCCGCACCTGTTCGGTCATCATTTCCGCTAATTCTCGCTGTAACACCCGCTCAAACAAGGTCATCAAAAAATCCACCTCTTCTGAGGGTCGCCCCCAGTTTTCCGTTGAGAAGGCATAAGCCGTTAACCCCGCAATCCCCCAATCACGACAACATCGCAGCAACCCTTTGAGCGCATCCACCCCTTTCCGGTGTCCCATCACCCGCGGAAATCCTCGCTTTCCTGCCCAGCGACCATTACCATCCATAATCACC
>JAVLCL010000287.1:0-4644 GCA_031580825.1 Halothece sp. Uz-M2-17 | reverse complement strand
GAATGCCCGTCAAGATGAAGTTTGATGCGTATCCTTACCAAGACTACGGGCTTGTCAAAGGGGAACTCAGCAAAATTTCCCCCACTTCAGAAATGAAAGACACTCCACAAGGGGAAGTTGCCATCTATGACATTTCTGTCTCTCTGAACCAAGATTGTCTTCCTTCTGGTGACAAATGCATACCATTGCGCCCCGGCGATACCGCAACCGCAGAAGTCGTCGTCCGCCAGCGTCGCATTATCGACTTTATTCTCGATCCCTTCCGGAAACTCCAAAAAGGTGGTTTCAAGCTCTAATCCTTCATGCAAGTAATAATCATGTTAGAACAAATCAAAATTACCCAAGACCAAATTTTTCATCAAGCAAAATTATCAGGTCAAATTCCAAATGTTGTCAAAGCAATCACTGAAACCGAAATCATCAACGCAACAGCGCAAGAAAAACAAATTGAAACGACACCAGAAGAACTACAAAAAGCAGCCGATACCTTCCGCGCTGCTAATCAACTGACCAGCGCTGATGAGACGTGGAAATGGTTAGATAATCGAGGATTAACCATTGAAGATTTTGAAGAAATGATTCACAACAGTGTTTTGAGAGCAAAACTCGCTTCTCATCTCTTTGCTGATCAAGTGGAATCCTACTTTTTTGAAAACAAAATCAACTATACAACCGCCATAATCTACGAAATTTGTGTAGAAGATGAGGATTTGGCTATGGAACTATTTTATGCCATTCAAGAAGGAGAAGCGAATTTTCACGAACTGGCTCATCAATACGTACCAGATCCTGAACAACGTCGTCAAGGCGGATATCGTGGAGTAGTTAACCGTAAACAACTCAATCCTGAACTTTCAGCACCTATTTTTGCTGCCAATCCTCCTCAAGTTCTTAAACCTATTCTGACTTCTACAGGTGCACATTTGATTTTTGTTGAAGAACTGATTGAACCTGAACTGAGTCAGCAGCTATCTCAAAAAATCCTCTCAGACTTATTGACTCAATGGCTAAACTCGCAGTTGGAAAAAATCGAAGTGTTTCAAGAACTATCAAGTTGACAAAATTAGGAATTAAAGAAAATCATGAAAATTGATAAATCTATATCCGTTAAAAAAGGCAACCTTTATGGTTTATTACTTGGTCTAATTGCAATTACTCTGCTCTCATCTCTATATATTGTAATTTGGGGTATCACGCAATTTCAAATAGGACTGAGGATATTTTTCCGCGATCAGGGATATATATTTCTTATCATTTCAATAGTTGGGCTGATTATTCATGAATTAATTCATGGACTGTCTTGGCAACTGATAGGTAATAATACCAGTAATAGCGTTAAGTACGGAATTGATTGGAAAACATTGACTCCTTATGCTCACTTGAAAAAACCAATCCAAGCGAGATCTTATTGTTGGGGAATTGCTATGCCTGGATTACTTTTAGGAATACTACCAGCTTTTTTCAGTATTTTACTCGGTAATGGTTGGTTATTGAGTTTTGGAATTTTATTTACTTTAGTTGCTGGAGGAGATATGTTAGTCCTTTTATTACTTAGAAAAGTAAAAGCAGAGACGCTTGTTAAAGATCATCCAAAACGAATAGGATGTTATATCATCCATTAAACTAGAAACATAGAAAATATGAGAGTAAATCTGATCAAAAAGAACACTTAACCAGTCAATAATCATAATTCTTGGTTAAGTGTTCTTTTTACTATTAGATCAAACGCAATTAAGTTGTACTAGGTTTAGTAGCCAACCGCTTTAGCGATAGAACGACCTAAGTCTTTTCCTGCATCATAGACTGCTTCAACTGCATCTCCTAATCCCTCAAAGAAGCCACCGCCATAAACGCCAGCTACACTAGGATTTTCGAGATCTGCAAGATAATTTGCTTCTAAGTCTTGAATTTGGATATTGCTTTGCATTGTGAGTCTCCTCGTTAATTGATTAGTGAATTAATGTTTCGAGATGAAGAAAGGTAAGTAACTAAAACCAAACAATAATCTTAGTTATGATTCGCCATTAGCTTCTTCGAGGAAACCATCAACAGCACCAGCTACAAAAATTCCTCCAACAATAATTAAGCCAGCAGCTGCAACGCCAATTCCACCGCGAAGATTATTCATTTCTTTAGCTTCAATGGTGTAGTTTTCAGGAAGGTTATTAATAGAAATCATTGGTTTGTTCTCCTTGAACTAATGAACTATTGATAATTATGCATTCACCTTTTTGAACTTCGCAATAACTATTTATCCCCAAAAAGACATTTTATAAAATAATTTTGTCTTGCTGCAAGAACAATATTTAAAAGATTTAATTAATGTAATGTTGATTTTTGCGTATTGTTTAAAGGTTTCGTTAATATTCAATTAGACAAAAATAATGAATAACTCAAAAAACTAATATAATTATGTCTGACCAATCAATCGGATGTAATTACACCACGAATCCTTCTTAAAAGCAATTAATAATCAAAAGGACAAAAACATAACAATTAAATGTACTGACATCCGATCTCTTTTGAGATATCTTGGCAGATTAAAGAGAAATCATATAAGATAGTTAGGTTCTCTCATAAGACAAACTAGCTATATACCGTATTCTCAGACAGAAGAGACATTAATAACATAAAGAGACATAAAACTAATAATTTTATGACATTAACCCATTAGTAATTAATTTAAAAATCGACTAACTTGTACACAATCAAAACAATAATTAACTGGTAAAGTTAGACCAATGCTAGAAATCAACAACTTAATCAATCAAGCCGTTACTAACGCAGAAAAGCGTCGCGAACAAGCTCTTGCTAGCACAGCAAATTTATCTAATCAAGAAACTCAACAAGTCAAAGGAGGACAAACAATTGCTCTTGATCCTCCCATTATTGTTGGATTGATTTATGAGCCGACCCAACCCACTTTTCCCACTCAAGAACCTTTAGTTTAGAGGCAATTTAATTATTTCAACTCGGAACTTACGTCTTTTTTTTCTTAGTAACGTAGATTCCTTGATGTAAAAAGTAAGTTAAGAGGTTCCTTACTGATGGAAAATCAACAACAAGCAGAAGCAAAAATGCCTTTATGTCCAAGTTCTAGACCAGAACTTCCTAATAGCGTTGTTTTTGGAGTCATTCGAGGATCAGTTGAAAAACCTCGGGTAAATTATCTCAAACAACCAGAACCGGTTACCAAGGAAGTAATTGCTTTAGCTGAACCGGTTACCCCAACAGAGGTATTTCGTACAGCTAGCCCTTGTGAAGAAAGTAGCTGTCAACACTTCGATGGTCAAGACTGTCAGTTAGCCAAGCGGGTGGTTGATCAGCTTCCTTCTGTCAGTCAGAAACTACCGGCTTGTTCTATTCGTAATGAATGTCGCTGGTGGGCGCAAGAAGGGTCATCGGCTTGCTTTCGTTGTCCGCAAGTGATCACGGATAGTTATGGCACTTCCGAACAATGGACACAGGTTGCAACCCCAACCAACAATTAAAGCGAAAAAATGACAGATGCTAAAAATCAACGATCAAAACAATCAATTGTAGGAACTATCTCCTAAAGAAACTTCCCAAGTTAAAGGTGGAAGTGACATTTGGTCAACTGTAAAAACATGGTTGGGAATAGAAGAGAAAGACAGTTTCTATGGCGGTGGTAGCTTTGGTGGTGGCGGTGCTGGCGGAAGCTGGTAATCCTATTCCACAGAACTGACGACAAAAAACTATCAGCCTTTCCTCTAAACAATCAAGTAACGCCTAAACACCATTCAGGAACTAAATCATGCTTGAAATTAAACAACTGACTGAAGATGCAGTAACAAAAGCAACAGAACGTCGTGAGCAAGTTAAATCAATCTCTCTTAATAAAGCTAAGCAAGTTCAAGGAGGCAATATTGACCCCCTTGGAGGAGATGAGTTTCCAATTTCTCCGATAGAAGATATCACAACGATGGGAATGTATCCCCAGTATTAAGTAAAATCTCAAGAACTTAAGGAGTTAACTAATGATTACAATTCAAGATTTAACAAATCATCAACTGAATGAAATGTCTTTGCAAGAAATGGATCATATCAATGGTGGAACGATTGATCCTTGGGATGCTTTATATTTGACTATTGTTGAAGGAGTTAGAGTCTTAGCTTAAAGTATTCATCTGAAAAGAGAACCCACTACTGACATAACTAAGGGGCGAATCTGCATTGATTCACCCCTATAATCGGTTTTAAAACTACTTACCCATTCCTAATTGTTGGGCTTTTTGATAAACCTTACCTTCTGTTAACAGGGAAGGTGCAATGACAACTTCCACTTGTTGCATCTCTTTCAGGTTTTTCGCCCCTAACGTTCCCATGCTGGTTTTTAAGGCACCTAATAAATTGTGCGTTCCATCATCAAGGCGAGCCGGTCCGGTTAAAATTTCTTTCACACTGCCAGTCGTACCCACACTGATGCGCGTTCCACGGGGTAAAACAGGACTAGGTGTTGCCATTCCCCAGTGGAAGCCTTGTCCAGGGGCTTCTGCTGCACGAGCGAAGGGGGAGCCAATCATGACCGCATCGGCACCACAAGCAATACATTTGCAAATATCACCACCGGTAACCAAGCCACCATCGGCAATAATGGGAACATAGCGTCCCGTTTCTTGGTAA
>JAVLCL010000286.1:0-4665 GCA_031580825.1 Halothece sp. Uz-M2-17 | reverse complement strand
CAAAATAGGGTTCTCGCAAGGGTCCATCGGCGGATAACTCGGAGGTACTGCCATCAATAAACGTTCCCCCTGCCATCACCAACTGACTTTCATACCCCGGCATGTCTGCAGGAACCGGATCGAGATAAGATCCGACAGGGGATTGTTGTTGTAGGGCGCGACAAAAAGCCAGTAGCTTTTCTTTACTTCCTAACTGAATCGCTTGAATGACATCGCGACGGGGCGTTTCCGGTAACGGGTTCACGGGATAACCCAGTTGTTGAAACACATGAGAAACTAAATGGGTTCCTTTAATTGCTTCTCCTACCATTTGCGGAGCGAGGAATAAGCCTTGAAATAAGAGCCGATTTTGATCAAAGGTTGCTCCCCCCTCACTGCCAATTCCAGGCGCAGTGAGACGGCAACAGGCAGCTTCTACAAGGTCTTTTCGCCCTGCCAGATAGCCTCCCGCAGTGACAATGGTTCCCCCTGGATTTTTAATCAGAGAACCCGCAATTAAATCTGCACCAACCACTGGCGGTTCTTCGGTATCGACAAACTCCCCATAGCAATTATCAACAAAGCAGATGGTATTGGGATTTTGCCCTTTGACGCATTCCACAATCCGTTTAATATCAGCAATGGATAAACTGTCGCGCCAGCTATACCCACAAGAGCGTTGAATGAATGCTAAACGGGTGTTGGGTTGGACTGCTGTCTCTAGCCCCTCCCAGTCAAGACTACCTTCTGATGTGAGAGGAACCTCGCGATAGTGAATCCCGAAGTCTTTTAAAGATCCAGGTGTGGATTCCCGTAAACCAATGACTTCTTCCAAAGTATCGTAGGGTTTCCCCGCCACCGCTAGCATTTCATCCCCTGGGCGGAGAACCCCAAATAAGCCACACGCGATCGCGTGCGTCCCTGAAACCAACTGCACCCGGACTGCTGCTGCTTCCGCGCCCATAATCTGAGCAAACGCGCGATCGAGGGTATCCCGCCCGAAATCATCATGTCCGTACCCACTAACACTGGCAAAATGATGTACGCCTACCCGTTCTTGTCGAAACGCCTCCAGAACTTTTTTTGCGTTATGCTTGACCTTGGTGTCAATTCTAGAAAAAATTGGAAACAGTGTGGTTTGCGCTTTTTCTAATAAGAGTTGACTCTTCATATTCCTTAGTTTGTGCGAAAATTCTCAAAATTTTAAGGATTTATTTCGATTTTTGTCTTGAATCGAGACCGCTAAACTCAGGACAATATCATTAAAACTGCTCATAAGGAAACGTAATTTAGTTCATGACTGTTGCAACCGAAAAAAAACTACCTTTCGATTGGCTAACTTTTGCCTACATCGCAGCAATTCACTTAGTTGCTGCGCTCGCATTTTTACCCAACTTCTTTAGTTGGTCAGCGGTAGGAGTCGCTTTAATCATGCACTGGGTCACCGGCGGACTTGGTGTGACTCTCGGCTTTCACCGTCTCTTGAGCCACCGCAGTTTAGAAGTGCCGAAATGGCTGGAATATTTTTTAGTGTTTTGTGGCACTCTATCCGCTCAAGGTAGCGTCATTGACTGGGTTGGTTTACACCGGATGCACCATAAATACTCTGACAACCATACTGATCCCCATGATTCAAATAAAGGATTTTGGTGGAGTCACATTGGTTGGATGCTCCATGAAATCCCGCTGAAGAAAGATATTCCTAAATATACACAAGATATTAACTCCGACCCTGTTTATCAATTCTTATCGAAATATTTCATTTTCATTCAAGTTGCTTTTGGGCTATTTCTCTATGCCCTTGGCGGTTGGTCTTTCGTCATTTGGGGGGTATTTGTCCGTTTAGCTGTTGTCTTTCACTGCACTTGGTTTGTCAACAGTGCCACTCATAAATTCGGTTATCAAACCTATGAATCTCATGACGAATCCCGCAATTGTTGGTGGGTTGCTCTACTCACTTATGGCGAAGGATGGCACAACAACCACCATGCTTATCAATATTCAGCACGACATGGACTGCAATGGTGGGAACTTGATATTACTTGGCTGACCATTCGCTTCCTCCAAATCTTAGGTTTAGCCAAAAACGTCAAGCTCATTAAACAGTAGAGTCAACTCTTTGTTCTGCCCCGCCTGTGGGGCTTTATTTTTCTCTTAGATTGTGAGAGCAATCCCTTTTTTTACTTTTTGATGAGTTCCGATTCATCTTGTCGCTCAACCTAACAAAAGATGCGATATTTTGATGATCGACTTGACCTCGACTCCCTAACCTCAGCACAATATTACTATTAAACTGCTCATAAGGAAATATAATTTAGTTCATGACTGTTGCAACGGAAAAAAAACTACCTTTCGATTGGTTAACTTTTCTCTACATTACAGGTATTCATCTCGTTGCTCTCCTTGCCTTTTTACCCAACTTCTTTAGTTGGTCGGCAGTGGGAGTCGCTTTGGTAATGCACTGGGTTACGGCTGGACTGGGTGTGACATTAGGCTTTCACCGTCTCCTAAGTCATCGCAGCTTAGAAGTGCCGAAATGGCTGGAATATTTTTTAGTTTTTTGTGGTTCTTTGTCAGCACAAGGTGCAGTTATCGACTGGGTGGGTTTACACCGGATTCATCATAAATATTCCGATCACGATCCTGATCCCCATGATTCAAATAAAGGGTTTTTGTGGAGTCATATCGGTTGGATGCTGCATAATATTCCTGCTGATAAAGACATTCCTAAATACACACAAGATATTAATTCTGATCCTTTTTATCAGTTTTTATCGAAATATTTTATCCCGATTCAAGTTGTTTTTGGACTTCTTCTCTATGCCATTGGCGGTTGGTCTTTTGTGATTTGGGGCGTATTTGTCCGCTTAGCCGTGGTGTTTCACTGTACATGGTTTGTGAATAGTGCCACTCATAAATTTGGTTATAAAACCTATGAATCTCATGACGAATCTCGGAATTGCTGGTGGGTTGCTCTTTTAACCTATGGTGAAGGCTGGCACAACAACCATCATGCTTATCAGTATTCAGCACGCCATGGTTTGCAATGGTGGGAAATTGACATCACTTGGATGATGATTCGTGTTTTACAAATATTGGGATTAGCGAAAAACGTCAAACTGATTAAGGAATAATTCTAGATTGCCCTACTCTTTCCAGTAGGGCTTTTTTTTATCATTTCTTCTTTTTTTGCTGCTGAGACTTGCGAGAGTTATTCTGTTGTGGTTGACCAAATCCTTTCTTATCCTTACTCTGATTGATATTAGGTTTTTTCCGCGCTAGTGATGTCAAATCCTCTAAATGGGAGATCGGTTGCTTTTTAATTGCCTTACGAGTTTTGAGACCCAATTCAACTTCCACATCTTCACAGTCTCCCATGATTCGAGTATCAACGCGATCGGCTTGAAACGCTCGTCGAATGGTTTTGATCGCTTCCGTTGCTTGCAAATCAACCAAAGCACAAACCAAGAAGCCATTTAAACCATCATCATTTTCTCTAAATTTTTCCAGTTCTCCGACAAGGGTAGCAACAACTGATTCGCGAGTTTCCGGATATTGCTGGACAACAATGACAAGACCTTCAGTAATAAGATTTCTAGTATGAACATCGTAGGAAGCGTCTGCTAAAAATTTCTCTAGTACAGGCAGACTTTCTTTTCCGAAGTGTCCGCAGAGAGTAGGCAGATCCTCTCTCAGCCAGTCATCATCTGGTTCGCGATCAAGCATTTCTAATAGAGGTTTTAGGGCTTCTGAGGCTTTCAGTTGACCCAGTGCTCGCCAGGCATGAAGTGGACTCCACACTTCTTGGCTTTCTGGATCAGCATAGTTGAGTGTCTCATCCGTTGCCATTTTGATCAGTTCAGGAATATGCTTTGCTTCGAGTTGGAGTTCCTCGACATAGTTCAGCCAGTCTGTTTGGTTGCGACAGTCGCCATATTTCAGCAATTCGTCAACAGGAGGTTGATAGTTAGACATACTTATTAATTTCAGTAGAAATCTTTCATTCTGATTATATTGATCAACTGGATGAATTCAATTCTGAGATCGCTTAAATTAAATAAGGAATCCACTGATGAAGGGAAATGCAATGAAACTTAAAGTTGGCGATCGCGCGCCTTTATTTGAAGGGAAAGATCAAAACGGCAATCTAGTTAAGCTGGAAGATTATCAAGGGAAAAAAGTGATTTTATACTTTTACCCGAAGGATAACACCAAAGGATGTACGGCTCAGGCTTGTAATCTCCGCGACAATTATCCACTGATTCAAACTAAAGGCTATGAAGTGATTGGGGTGAGTAAAGATGATGAAAAATCACACACCAAGTTTATCAATAAATTTGACTTACCCTTTACCTTGATTGCTGATACCGATACCAGTATCAATCAACGCTATGGGGTGTGGCAAGAAAAGAAAATGTTCGGCAAAACTTATATGGGAACGGTTCGCACAACATTCGTGATTGATGAAGCAGGAATCATCACTGACATCATTACGAAAGTGAAAACGGCTGATCATGCCCATCAGATCTTGGGCAATGTCGATTAATAACGCTAGCACCCAAATCAACCGACGTTGTCTTTCTCACACCAATAAAAAAACGCTATAATAATAGTTTGTGCCCCTTTTTTTTTCAAAGCAAGTGGCGATTATTTTGGTTGATTCTAGGAAAATATAGTAAAAATCAT
>JAVLCL010000284.1:0-4682 GCA_031580825.1 Halothece sp. Uz-M2-17 | reverse complement strand
AAGTTTTGAAAAAGTACTCCAGCAAGATTATACATTTAGCCCTCCAGGAACAACATTTCAACGGGAAGACTGGACAGTTCATCTTGAACCAGTCACCCACTTTCGTCTCAAGATCATCCCTGATCAAGATCATCATGCAAGCGTTGCTAAATTAAGTTCATTAATCTTATCTTCTTGAATATACGCCAGACATTCATCTTTCAGAAAGTCTTAACAAACTTGCAACAATTTGTCCGAAGGCGATTCCGCCATCATTTGGTGGAAGTTTTTGACACCAGTAAGGTTGTTGATTGTTTTGGTTTGCGGTTTTTATCGCTTTTTCTAATAAAGATTTGTTTTGAAAACACCCTCCTGTAAAAACAACTTTGCTAACTTGCATCTGATTTGCAATTTTTGTGGTTCCAGCAATAAGCGTATTATGAAATTTTGCAGCGATACTGCTAACAGGGGTTTGTTTCTGCACATCGGATTGAATCTCTCGCACCATGGCTTCCCAGTCGAGGATAATGGGAGTGTTTTCAGTTGCAGGGATGAGGTTTAAGGGATAAGTTTCTGTTGTCTCATTACCGTTGATGGCAAACTCTAATTGCATTGCAGCTTCTCCTTCAAAACTGACGGTTGTTGGTAAGCCAACTAATGCAGCGATCGCGTCAAAAAGTCGCCCCACACTGGATGTTTGAGGAGTATTCAAGCCTTGCTTTAGCATCGAACGCAGAATCTTTAACGCTTGGGATGTAAAACCAAATCCTGCAATCGCTTTTTCCCCATCCATTTCGTAAAGTAACCCGAGTGCAGATCGACGGGGATCTTTGATCGCTTTTTCTCCTCCGGGTAAACCAAAGGTGCGCCAATGGGCAACGCGCTGCCAACTTTCTTCTGTGACTAAAATAAATTCTCCACCCCAAATCGTCCCATCTAAGCCGTATCCGGTGCCATCCCAAGCGATACCTAGCACAGGCGGTGAGAGATGATGTTCTCCCATACAAGCGAGAATGTGGGCAAGATGATGTTGGACGGGGTTGAGAGGAAGCTGTTTTTCTGTGGCGAGTTGTTGGGCGTATTGGCTGGAATAATAGTCGGGATGAAGATCGCAAGCAATGGTATCGGGTTGAAAGTCGTAGAGATTCGCGAGACTGGTTTGGGTGTCTTGGAAGGCTTGGCGCGATCGCGCGGTTTCTAAATCGCCAATATGTTGCGAGAGAAACACTTGTTGGTTTTCATAGAGGGCAATGGTATTTTTCAGATGTCCGCCAACGGCGAGAAGGGATAAATTAGAGTGATTTGGCAGTTCTAAACGGGTGGAAAACGGGGCATAGCCTCGCGCCCGACGTAAAACAACAGGTTGATTATGAATGATGCGAACCACGGAATCATCAACGGGACGCGCGATCGCGCGATTATGAACTAAGAAAACATCTGCAATTCCCTGTAATCGTTCTCTGGCTTCAGTTTCATCCGTGCAAATCGGTTCATTGGAGAGATTCCCACTGGTCGCAACGACAGGAAATTGTAATTCCGCAAGTAAGAGATGGTGTAATGGGGTATAAGGCAGCATCACCCCTAAATTCGGATTATTCGGCGCAACCACGGGTGTAATTGAACTGCAATCCCTATTTTTTTTCAGCAGAACAATTGGGGCTTGAGGCGACTGCAAAATCTTCGCTTCCATCTCTGAAACTTGACAATCAGCTTTAATCTTGTCCAGAGAGGGATACATCACTGCAAAGGGTTGGGTTGGACGTTGTTTCCGTTCCCGCAGTCGAGAGACAGCACTCTCATTCTGTGCATCAACCATAAGATGAAATCCGCCTAAACCTTTCACAGCAGCAATTTTTCCTTGTTTTAAGGCTTCTGCTGTCGCTATTAAAGCCTGATCTCTCTCGACTTCCTCTTCTCCCCAAAAGGTTAATTTTGGACCACATTCAGGACAAGCATTCGGTTGCGCATGAAATCGTCGATCACGCGGATTTTCATATTCTTCACGACAAGCGAGACACATTTGGAACTCACCCATGGTCGTATTAGCGCGATCGTAAGGAACCCCTTGAATAATACTGTAGCGGGGACCGCAGTTCGTGCAGTTTGTAAACGGATAGCGGTAGCGGCGATCGCGCGGATGGAAAATTTCTGCTAAACAATCGGAACAAACCGCTAAATCCGGTAAAATGACCGCTGATTTGGGATCTGTTGCTTCTCGGGGAGACGCTCGAATTTCAAATGCTTCATAGCCAACAGGATTCAGCCATTGGGTTTTGATATCATTAATTTGCGCGATCGGTGGCTTTTCTGTTAAAAGTCGTTGTTGGAACGTTTCAATAGTTTCACAGTTTCCTTCGACCTCAATAAAAACGCCAGTAACAGTATTATTCACCCAACCCACTAAGTTTAACTCTGTGGCGAGGCGATAAACAAACGGACGAAACCCTACCCCCTGAACTGCCCCTTGCAGTTGCAGATAAAGACGACATTGAGAACCCTGATCACTCATCGTAAGGAAAACTATAGGTGTGATGCAATTTAAAAAAGAGAATGAAAGTGTAAATAACTCTCATTCCCTTTCATAAATACTATAGCGATCCACAATTAGTTAACAGTTTGGCAAGGCTTCATGAATTGCCACTTCCAATTCGCCTAGAATAAGATGAAGTCATCTTCGAGAGATAATTCATCTGCACTGATATTTTTGACTTGTAAAATCTCAGTTCCTTCAAAAGAGACAACAGCATCTTCCTCTGCATTGGAAAGACTGATTCCCTCTAAGTTGAAAGCATCTTCACTGAGGGCGATGATATCTCCTTCACTTGCCTTAAAGTCTAAAATGATGTCTGTTCCATTGTCTGGGCTAAACATTTGGAAGCGATCAGCACCGGGACCACCGCCTAGGGTATCTTCGCCAAGACCACCGATCAGCGTGTCATCACCAAAATCCCCAACAACCAAATCATTCCCAGCACCTCCATAGACTTCATCATCACCAAAGCCTGTTTGCAGTTGGTCATCTTCGGAATCACCATAAATCTTTTGACCTTCTTGACCACCAGTGAGGATATCATTGCCATTTCCCAACTCAACATCCACTGCAAGCGGGATACCATCTGGCGTAAATAGATTATCTCCTCCCAAAGAACCAACAATTACATCAAAGTTATCGTTGAGGTTGGTCGCTTCTGAAGGTTCGGAAATCGTAGCTGTGAATCCGCCATTAGCATTAGAACCAGCATTATTAATTTGATCGAGCAAAATGGCACCCGTTCGATTAACACTAACAATGACATTGACTAGCTCAGAAGTATTACCCGCTTCATCACTGGCAGTGATCCCTAAGGTAAACTCGTCAGGGTCAGTTTGGGCATTATTGGCAGCACTGTTAACTCCTGCATCCGTTAAGGTAATAGTGCCATTCGCGTCGATACTGAAGAAATCATTATCATCTCCCTGCGCGATCGCGTAACTGGTGACTCCTTCATTATCCGTGGCTTCTACTGTACCAATTTCAAAGTCAGCACTTTCCCCTTCCGTAAAGGAGAAACTTTGATCGGCACTGACCACAGGACTTTCCGTATCAGAGTCATCAACTGGGTCATCCGGATCATCAGCTGGGTCATTTTGTAGATTAACGGTGACATTAACCGCATCCGAGGCATTATCTGCTGCATCACTGGCAGTAACACCTAAGGTGAAACTGTTGGGTGTGGTTTCAAAATCATTAGCAGCTGCATCAACACCAGCATTCGTTAAGCTGAGAACACCATCGGCATTAATCGTAAAGAAACCAGCATCATCTCCCGACTCGATCGCGTAACTGGTAACCCCTTCATTGTCAGTGGCTTCTACTGTACCAATTTCAAAGCCAGCACTTTCCCCTTCTGTAAAGGAGAAACTTTGATCGGCACTGACCACAGGGCTTTCGGTATCAGGGTCATCAACTGGGTCATTTTCTAGATTAACAGTAATATTGACCGCATCCGAAGTATTTCCCGCTTCATCACTGGCAGTAATCCCTAAGGTAAAACTGTTGGGTGTGGTTTCAAAATCATTAGCAGCAGCATTAACCCCAGCATCCGTTAAGCTAACAACACCATTCGCATCAATCGTAAAGAAATCATTATCATTTCCCTGCGCGATCGCGTAACTGGTAACTCCTTCATTATCAGAGGCTTCTACTGTACCAATTTCAAAGCCAGTACTTTGATTTTCCGTAAAGGAGAAACTTTGATCAGCACTGACCACAGGGCTTTCGGTATCAGGGTCATCACTCGGGTCATTTTCCAGATTAACCGTTATGTTAACCGCATCCGAAGTATTTCCCGCTTCATCACTGGCAGTAATGCCTAAAGTGAAGGTATTGGGTGTGGTTTCAAAATCATTAGCTGCTCCATCAACACCGGCATCCGTTAAGCTAACAACACCATTCGCATCAATTGTGAAGAAATCATTGTCATTTCCCTGCGCGATCGCGTAACTGGTAACTCCTTCATTATCCGTGGCTTCTACTGTACCAATTTCAAAGCCAGTACTTTCTCCTTCGGTAAAGGAGAAACTCTGATCAGCACTGACCACAGGGCTTTCGGTATCAGGGTCATCACTCGGGTCATTTTCCAGATTAACCGTTATGTTAACCGCATCCGAAGTATTTCCCGCTTCATCACTGGCAGTAATGCCTAAAGTGAAGGTATTGGGTG
>JAVLCL010000285.1:0-4682 GCA_031580825.1 Halothece sp. Uz-M2-17 | reverse complement strand
CTATTAAATGTTTTACAGCGTTTAGTGGATAAAGGAAATTCCATTTTAGTGATTGAACATAATTTAGATATGATTCGTTGTGCAGATTGGTTAATTGATTTAGGTCCAGAAGGGGGAGACAAAGGCGGAGAAGTGATTGCAACCGGAACACCAGAAACGGTCGCGGGTGAAGGGCAATCTTACACGGGACAATACTTAAAATCAATCTTGGATTCGGAAGGGTGAAAGTCAGATTGTTATCCTAAAAATAGTCAACTTCTGAATGGGTTGAAGCTTGAAAAAATGCTAGACTATTCCCGACTTCAAAACCTCCCTACCGCCAAAGACCTTCCAGATAGCGACGATACCCCAGTGGATAATGAACTGCAAGAATTAATTCCCCATCTGCTGAAAAGTATCCTTGCTCTGATTTGGTCAAACCGTTGGGATTGGTATTTCGGGATTGATATGGGAATTTATTATGATCCGAATGAAAGCGCGATCGTTCCTGATGGATTTTTAAGTCTGGGGGTTCCCCGTGTCAAAGATGAAAACTTGCGTCTCAGTTATGTGTTGTGGGAAGAAGAACATGTTCCCATTTTAGCTCTAGAAGTGATCTCTAAAACCTCGAATCAGGAATACACCAAAAAGAAAGAGATTTATCAAAAAATTGGGATTCAATATTACGTCATTTATAATCCTCAACGGCAAAGAAAACCTCGTTTAGAAGTGTATTCTCTGGAGAATCAGGAGTATGTGTTATTAGGAAATCAGTCTCCAGTTTGGTTAGACAAAATTGGTTTAGGAATCGGATTAGATCGAGGAACGGATCAAGGCGTTACTAGAGAATGGCTGTATTGGTATGATGAAAATGGAGAGCGATTCCTCACCCCAGAAGAACGATCGCGCCAAGCAGAATTTGAAAAACAACAAGCAGAAACCAAAGCTGAACGTTACGCCAAAAGATTGCGAGAATTGGGAATTGATCCAGACTCTCTTGGATGAAGATTAAAAAATCCCTCACCAGTGCGAAAATAGCTATATTGCCTGTTCGCCAATAACCAATGAGTCTGAATAACAAAACAATTTTAGTCACACGGGCTGCTCGCCAAGCCCCAACTTTTCGCACGCTTCTGGAACAACAGGAGGCGACGGTGATTGAAATGGCAGCCTTAGAAATTTGTCCCCCTTCCAGTTGGGAACCGCTTGACCAAGCAATTCATAATCTATCAAGGTTTGACTGGTTGATTTTAACCTCCGCGAATGGAGTTAATTTCTTTTGGGAACGTCTAAAAGAGTTAAATATGAATCCTGATTTCCTGAAATCTCTCAAAATTGCAGTTGTGGGAAAAAAAACCGCAACAGTTCTGGAAAAAAAAGGTATTCCAGCTACGTTTGTTCCCCCCAATTTTGTGGCTGACTCTTTAGTGGAAACATTTCCTGAACCCTTATCAGGACAAAAAATTCTTTTTCCCCGAGTGGAAACAGGCGGTCGAGACGTATTAATTGAAGAATTTCAACAACAGAATGCGGACGTGATTGCAGTTCCTGCTTATCAATCTCGTTGTCCAGAAAAAGCAGATCCCGTTGCTGTGCAAGCGTTACAAGCCCGAGAAGTCGATGTCATTACCTTTGCCAGTTCTAAAACGGTTCAACATTTTTATGATCTCTTAATTCCGAGGTTTGGCTCTGGGGTAAACTTAAAAAGTATCTTAGACGGAGTACTGATTGCCTCAATTGGTCCTCAAACCTCCCAAGCCTGTTATAAACTACTAGGAAAGTGTGATATTGAAGCAAAACACTATACTTTAGAAGGATTAACACAAGCGATTGTCAAATCTTGTTCTGAAACAGAGAATCAATAGCGATCACTCATTGTGCGGAAGATACTAACAGAAGGGTTTATGTCATTAAAAGCGTCCTCACCGCCAAATTTAACGCCAATGATCTTGGTCATTAATCGTAAAGGGAACTGTCGGATCATTCAATGCCCGGATCAGGTGAAAGCGGTTGTTGGGGAATCTTGTCCTCTTTCAGCAATTCATTTGTTGACAGAAGACAACATTAAGACCATTCAAACCCAAACCACAACTGTTCTTAGAGAACAAACCCCGAAACCCTTTTCCGCGTCCTTACTTTTACAGGGTCAATTTTCCCCTTACTTTGGCTATTTCTTTCCCCTTTCTCTAGCTTCAGTTCTCTTGATTGCTCAACCGGTTGAACGATTTCAAGAACAATTTAAGCAAGAAGCAATTGAACTATTTCCCCTTTCTGTTTTACTCTATGATGCGGAAACCCTACAAATTCAAGCTGTAAATCAGAGCGCGATCGCGCAATATGGTTATTCGCAAGCAGAATTTTTACAGATGCAGCTTTCGCAACTCTACCCTTCGTCTCAACTACCCACTTCTCTGCAAAAGGTTTCAGGGTTAGTAACAGGACAATGGCGAAATTATCATAAAGATGGAAAATTAGTTTATGTCGCAGTTACAGCTTATCCCATAGCAACCAGCCCTGCCAAAACGATTTTACTCATTACTCAAGACATTACAGAATACCGCTACACTAAAACCGCCTTACCAGAAAAACAAGACTCAGAAATTGAATTGACCCCCAATTTTCCCTCTTGTGGTGTTTTAGGATTTAATCGGGAGTGGAATTATACCCTCGCCGTTGGTGAAGCCCTCAATCAAATCACTCAAATTACAATGTCAGAAGGAGAAGAAAGTATTGAAGGAAAAAATATTTCTCAAGTCTTTTCCCCTGATCTTAGAGAACTTTTAGTTCCCATTCAAGACAAAATTTTATTCGGGAATTCACCCAGCCATTCTTTTCAATATCATCAATATACATATTATTTACAAGGCTATCCTTTACGTAATGATAAGGGAGAAATTCAAGGCGGATTTTTAATAGTACAAAATCTCACGCTGGGGAAACAAGTTGAAGCTTTGTTGGATAAGCACGCTTTTTATGATGCAACAACCCATTTACCGAATAAAACGTGGTTTCTTGAACAAACAGCAACCCATATAAATACCTTTTCTAAAGGGGGAATCGCAGTTCTTTTATTACGCTTAGAACGATATGGGATTGTTAAATATGGTCTCGGTCATCAATTTGCTGATCAATTAATGGTTGCTGTCGCCAAGCGATTAAAAAAAACATTACAACTTACCTATGATTTAGCTCGGGTGGGAGACTCAGCCCTTGCCATTTTTTTACCCCAATTAACTGAACAAAAAGAACTGGAAAAAATAGCTCAGTTAATTCATACACAACTGAGTTTATCTATTGAAATTGAAGGACAAGAATTATTCTGTCCGGTTAGTATTGGCATTGCTATTTATGAAGAAAGTTTACAAAATAATGAATTCTTGAAAGAGCCTTCAGCACTTCTTCACGCAGCAGACACAGCGATGAATGCAGCACGAGGAGAAGCGATGTCACCTTGTGTTATTTTCCATCCTCAATTACGTTATTCTGCAGCAACCCGAGTTCAATTAGAAACAGAACTGAGACGGGCTTTAAAGTTAAAACAACTAGATGTTTTTTATCAACCGACGGTCACTCTTACTGAGGGCAAGTTAACTGGGTTTGAGGCGTTAGTGCGATGGCAACATCCCGAACAAGGGTTAGTTTCTCCCGGTCATTTTATTCCCCTTGCTGAAGAATTAGGATTAATTGGTTTTATTGATTGGTGGGTTTTAGCAGAAGCCTGTGAAAAGTTAGCGATTTGGCAAAAGCTTATTCCTCAAGGGGAAACGTTATCCATGAATGTCAATTTATCGGAAAATATGATTAATCAAGTTGGCATTTTAGAACGACTGGAACAGATTATTAAACGGACTGGCATTGCCCCAAACAGTTTAAAATTAGAAGTTACAGAGGGGATTATTTTAGAAGGGAAAACCGCGACAACCAGTATTTTAAAGCAATTACAAGCAATGGGAGTTTTACTCTCAATTGATGATTTTGGCACGGGCTATTCTTCACTACAACGCCTACATCAATTACCCATTAATACCTTGAAAATTGATCGCTCATTTACTAAGCGAATGCTGAAGCATCCTGAAATTAAACAAATCGTCAAAACAATTATTAATCTTGCTCATAACTTAAAGATGGAAGTGATTGCAGAAGGGATTGAAAAAGAAGAAGAATGGGAAACTCTGAAATCTTTAAACTGTGAATATGGACAGGGCTTTTTATTTGGAAAACCGTTACCGGAATCAGCCATTCGAGAGTTGATTATTGCCCATCAATCAGATCTGATTTTGCGATGAGAAGGCGTGTTATTGGTTTAACCGGTGGTATCGGAACCGGAAAAAGTACCGTTTCTGACTATTGCACTGAGGTTTATCAAGTCCCGGTCTTAGATGCGGATTACTATGCGCGAGATGCTGTTTGTGAAGGCTCACCTATTTTAAGTCTGATCAGACAACGGTATGGCGGGGAGATTTTACATCAAGATGGTTCTTTAAATCGATCGCGCCTCGGAACCATTATTTTTAATGACCCATCCGAGAAACAATGGTTAGAACAACAAATTCATCCTTATGTTCGCCAGCGCATTGAAACTGAGTTATCGCAAATTACTGCAAGTATCGTGTTGGTGGTTGTCCCGCTTTTGTTTGAAGCGAAGATGACAGATCTGGTGAGTGAAGTATGGGTGGTGGCTTGTTCTCCTCAACAGCAACTAC
>JAVLCL010000283.1:0-4685 GCA_031580825.1 Halothece sp. Uz-M2-17 | reverse complement strand
TCAGCCTTTCCAGCTAATTGCAAGAATACCCCATTTAAGTGCGTCTTAGCTTAATCGTTTTGTATTAATTTTTTCGAGGCAATCTGGGGTATGAAAATTTTCAAACTTTTATCTCGTTTGGGCTTATTTGTGTTGAGTTTGGGGTTAGTGGTCAGTTGTAATTCCTCAGGAATGATCAGTAATCAAATCATCAATGAACCCATCGTTATGGGTTATAGTAGCTGGTTTGGTTGGTGGCCCTGGGCGATCGCGCAAGAAGAAGGCTTATTTGAAAAAAATGGGGTGAATGTAGAACTGAAATGGTTTGATAATTACACCTCATCCATGGAAGGATTAGCCTTTGGACAACTCGATGCCAATTGCCAAACTTTAAATGACACCATCTCTTTTGCTGGAGATGCTGTCAATGGTGAAGTTGCAGTTTTAGTGAATGATAACTCAGCAGGGAACGACAAAATTATTGTTAGCCAAGAAATTGAATCCATTCCTGATTTAAAAGGAAAAGATGTTGGCATTGAAGCAGGTTTAGTTGATGATTTTCTGCTCTCTTTAGCCTTAGATGAAGCAGGACTTTCTCGTCGTGATGTCAACATTATTGACTTAGAAACCGGGGCAGCAGCACAAGCATTTGTTGCAGAGCGAGTGGATGCAGTGGGTGCATTTCCTCCCTTTTGGTTAAGAGCTTTAGAACGAGAAGGCAGTCATGAACTCATTAGTTCTGCAGCGTTTCCAGGAGCCATTCCTGACTTATTAGTCACAACAGAAACCTTAATTGAAAATCGTCCCCAGCAAGTTCAGGGGTTAGTTAATACTTGGTTTGATATTTTGGAGTTTATGGAAAAGAATCCTCAACGAGCCGCGGAAATCATGGCACAAAGAGCTAATGTCACGCAAGACGAATTTGAACTCTTCAAAGAAGGAACAAAAATGTTTACGATTGAAGATAATTTAGAAGCATTTAGTGATGGGAATAGCATGAAGCATATGCTTTATGCTGCCGAAACCATGACTGAGTTTATGCTCAGTGTTGATTTTATTTCCGAAAAGCCAAATTTAAGTGCTATTTTTAATGACCGTTTTGTCAAGACTTATGCTCAGAAATCAGGGTCTAATTCGTGAGGCAATGATTGATGAAAACAACTCGTACGACTCAACGTTTACAAGAACTGCTTCCGCGACTGTTTGAAACTGAGCAACAACTGAGCGGTGAACGCTATTTATGGTTTGAAATTACCCCACACTTACACGCTGCGGTGAATTTAAGTCAGGTGTCGGAAGCGACCTATTTATCAACAACCGCAATTACACCGATTCCACAGATGCCTCCTTACGTTTTAGGTTGGAATAATGGGCGCGATCGCGTTTTTTGTGTTATTGCCCTTGAAGAATTACTCGGATTAGGAAAAGCCACAAAAATTCCCCAAAGTTATGCCACAGTAATTGTTCAAATTCCCTCTCAACGCTCAGAACAAGGCTCTCTCTTGCTCGGACTGACCGTGAACCGTATCATCCGCACGATAACGATGCCCACTGAAAATATTATCTCTCCAGTAGGAGAATTTCCCGCTGCACTAACGCCCTATCTTAAAGGTTACTTATCCCATGAACAGCACAAAATCGCCCTTCTCGATTTAACAGCACTGCCCAAACAAATTGCCTAAACCTTTTTCCCTCTCTGAACTCTAATAAGGCTTGATTCCATGACAAACTTAAAAGAAAATCCCAACACTTCCCTCAACACACAAGCGGTTAACGAACAAAAAAAAAGCTCTTCTCAACAGACAGCAACACCAACATCGGCAAAAGCTCAGTCTTCTCCTCAAAACAGTTTAGGTTTGAGAGGACGTTTACTGGCAGGGATTTTACCCACTGCACTCATCCCCTTGGTAATTGGAGGGGGTGCTGGCTGGTGGGTGATTCATGAAAGTCTTGAAGAACGCTATCGAGATAACCTGCAAAAAGAAGCCTTATTAGCAGGAGAAGCAACCAGTCAAGTATTATCGGAATTGCAAAAAATTCCAGAAGGGATTGCTAGTAACCCCCTAATTATTTCCGCCGTGAAGGAAGCCACCCAGCAAGTGGAAGCGGAAAACCTAACCCGTTTAAAAATTGAGGAACTAGAGCAACAGTTTAGGGAAACCAAGTTATTGAATCCTGATACGCTTCTCAATAGCTATCTAAAAAATCTTGCCGGTCCAGATCGGGTCACTGAAATGTTTGTGACAGAAAAATACGGCTTAAACGTGGCTTATAATCAACCCACATCTGACTTTGTGCAACGGGATGAAATTTGGTGGCAAAACGGAAGAACTCTAGGACAATGGTTAGGAGATCTCCAATATGATGAATCAGCCAGACGCTCCCAAATTGAAAGTATTCACAGCATTACTGACCCTGAGTCTGGAGAATTTTTAGGGGTCATTAAAATGGGAATTCCCAGTTCTGTTTTTGATGCAGTTGAACAGTATCTAGAATACACAGAAATTTTAGATACGGCTCAAGTCCAAGTCTTAGATGCTTCGACTGCGGGTATATTTGTTACGGTTACCGATCAGGGAGTTATTCAAAGTGATCAAGTGCAAGGGGGAGAACCCATTACAGCCATGGCAAGCGCGATCGCGCAGGGAGTAGAACTAGAAGAGACATTATTACAAACGAGAGTCAATGCAGTCGGTAATCAGTACAACTTCAAGGATATATCAGTACAAGCAAATATTGTTGAAGCAGGAGAACGGACTGTTCAAGTCAGTTTTCTTTATGATGAACGGAACTATGAAATGACTACCGTTCCCAATACTGACTGGGTTGCCGTTTCTTCAGTCGAAGAACGTATCCTGCAAAATGCTGGGAATGAATTAATTGGTATTTTTGCTCTAGTGGGGGCAATCCTCGGCTTAGCAGCCACTGGCTTTGCTGTTTGGTTTGCCCGTGACTTAGCCTCTCCCCTGACCAATGTATCAGAAGCAGCCCTGAGAGCAGCTTCAGGTAATCTTTCTGCACGAGCAGAACCGGAAGGGAGTTATGAAACGAAAGTTCTTGCACAAAGTTACAACAACCTTGTGGATCGAGTCCAAAAACTGCTGAAAGAACAAGAAGAAAGTGTCGAACAACAACGACAAGAACGGGAAGAACTAGAAGAAGAAGTGACGCGGTTAATGACTGATATTGAACAAGCTGCCGATGGCGATTTAACCGTGCGGGCGCAGTTGATGGAAGGAGATATTGGGATTGTTGCAGACTTGTTTAATGCGGTGGTAGAAAACTTGCAAGACACGGCGCAACAGGTGAAAGTGGCAGCGAGTCGCGTTAGTTCTTCTCTGGGAGAAAATGAGAAAGAAATTCGGGAAGTTGCTGAGGGCGCGATCGCGGAAGCCGAAGAAATTCAAGAGACACTCAACTCGGTCGAAGCCATGAACCGCTCTATTCAAGAAGTGGCAAAAAATGCTCAAAAAGCAGCCAGCATTGCTAATACTGCCCTTTTCACCGCCCAAGAAGGGAATCAAGCGATGGATCAAACCGTAGAAAGTATTCAAAGTTTACGGGCTACTGTGGGTGAAACTTCCAAAAAAATGAAACAAATGGGAGAATCAGCCCAAAAGATTTCGCAAGTGGTTTCCCTCATTGATGAAATTTCCTTAAAAACCAGCTTACTGGCAATTAATGCCAGTGTGGAAGCCCACCGTGCCGGGGAATTAGGACAAGGCTTTACGGCGGTTGCAGAACAGGTGGAAGCCTTAGCGGAACAATCGGCATCTGCAGCGAAAGAGATTGCTCAAATTGTTGCCACCATTCAAAATGAAACCCAAGAAGCCATTGAAACCATGGAACAAGGCACGTCTGAGGTGGTTGAAAGTAGCCGTTCCGTAGAAGAAACAAAAGCCCGTCTGGCGGAAGTGGTTGCGCGTTCCGAAGAAATTAATAATCTCATGCAGTCGATTTCTGATTCTACGGTATCCCAAGCCGAAACTTCACAAGCGGTCTCACGACTGATGGAACAAGTGACCGCATCTTCACAAAAACGTTCAGAAACCTCAAAAGAAGTGGCTCAGGCAATTCAAGAAACCGCGCAAGTGGCACAAAGTCTAGAAGCCTCCGTAGAACAGTTCAAGGTGGAGAAGTAAGATATGGATAGCGAAGCACAAGCGAGACAGGATTTTCTTGAAGAAGCCATTGAATATTGTGATCAGCTAGAGTCAGCCCTTTTAGGAATTGCCGAGCAAGGGGTTGATTTAAAAGAATTTGATGCAGCAGCCCGGGCAGCCCATTCCATTAAAGGGGGGGCTGCGATGATGGGGTTTAATGCGCTCAGTCGCACCGCTCATGCTCTAGAAGATTACCTGAAAATTTTGCAGGCACGTTTTCAACAGGTAGAAGTCAATACGGAGTTAGAAACTTTTTTACTGCGAGGAGTCGATTGTTTACGGGCAATTGGTGACCAATATCGTCAAGGTCAGCCCCCACAACCAGACTGGTTAGAGCAACAAACAACAAGCATTTTTGACCCCCTGCGGGAACGGTTAGGTGAATTAACCGAGGCAGATGAAACTGCATTACTCTCGAAGGAAGAAGATGCTGATGTTGCTGATTTGCTTTTTGGCACTGGGGTAGAAGAGACGTTAGAGCGATTAAAAGAACAATTGACTCTGCTTTCTCCCCAAGAATTGATCGTTGCTTTAAACAATAGC
>JAVLCL010000282.1:0-4690 GCA_031580825.1 Halothece sp. Uz-M2-17 | reverse complement strand
GTTATTATAATTAGTTCCTTATTGACTGCTCTAGATTCAAGGTTATGGTCTTATTTAAGACCAAAATTAATAAAAAGTTCATTAAATCAATAGTTTAATTTTATATGATTTCTTTGATTACTCCTCTCATTCTTACCTATAATGAAGCTCCTAACATCGATCGAACGCTTCAACAACTGACTTGGGCGCAACAAATCATTATTATTGATAGTTATAGCGAAGACGAAACTTTAGAAATCATCCAAAAGTATCCGCAAGCAGAAGTCTTTCAACGTAAATTTGATACATTTGCTAATCAATGTAATTTTGGTTTAAATCACATACAGACGGAATGGGCTTTATCCCTTGATGCTGATTATTTAGTGACTAATCAACTCGTTGACGAATTAAAAGAATTAACTCCAGAATCCAGTATCAACGGTTATTATGCTCGCTTTAAGTATTGTGTCTTTGGTAAACCTTTAAGGGGTACAATTCTTCCCCCTCGCCAAGTTTTGTATCGGAAAGAAAAAGCCAGTTATGTTGATGATGGACACGCTCATCGAGTACAAGTAAAAGGAGAATCAAAGACTCTGAGAAACTATATCCATCACGACGATCGAAAGCCGTTAAGTCGCTGGCTGTGGGCGCAAGATCGTTATATGAAAATCGAAGTCAAAAAACTTTTGAGCACTCCCGCAAGTAAACTCAGTGGGGGAGATAAGATCCGTCAGCAAAAAATCCTTGCTCCCTTGATCATCTTCTTCTACTGCCTCATCCTTAAAAGAGGAATTCTAGATGGCTGGCATGGTTGGTATTATGCCCTGCAACGGATGCTTGCTGAAACTCTATTATCTGTTCGCTTAATTGAAGCAGAAACCTTAAAATCAAATACAGTAACTATAAATAAAAATGAAACATAACTGTGTCCAAGAAGGCAATATTCCTAAAATGGCTCCCTAGAATTGTCCTTTTACTTCTCATCTTTCGCCTCGGAGTAATCCCAATTCAGATCACGATTATTCAATACCAAACCCCTAACCCGCAAGCCATCTTTGTCTTGGGTGGTGGAAGAGAACGAGAACAAGCAGCAGCCAAACTCGCCCAAGCCTACCCCCAATTCCCCATTTGGATCTCTTCGGGATCTCCTCCCGATTGGACAAAACCCTACTTCCAAGAAGCGGGAATTTCTCTCTCGCGCCTTCATTTGGACTACTGTGCCGTGGATACTGTTACCAACTTCACTTGTCTTGTCAATCAATTCAATCAACGTCACATTCAGCACGTTTATCTCCTCACCTCCAATTCTCATCTCCCTCGCGCTCAAGTCATTGGATTTTTTGTGTTTGGTAGCCGTAACATTACCATCACGCCCATTGGTATTTCAACTTCTACTGCGCCCGAACCTTGGTTTCCCACTCTTCGAGACAGCCTCCGCAGCATAGTTTGGATTCTAACAGGACGCACTTTTTTCCGCTTTCATCCCAGAGTCCATGAAAGGTCATCGCGCGATCATCTCCTCACTGGATCAGAATCTGTGAGAAATCTTGCAACTTTAGTACAATAAAAAGGATCACACAGAACTGCCTATATGAATTCAAGCAAACTACGGCATAAAAGACTAATAACCTATTAGGAGGCAGTAGGATGGACATCTCCAACATAAAGATAAGATGACAACCTTTCCGAAACTACAACTCAACCCTTCTTTAAGCGGTACAAAAATGTGGCTTTTTTTGGCCACCGCTAATTTAGCACTATGGCATGGGGTTCTCAGCCATCGCATCGGCATCAATGACAGTTTATTGATCACTGCTATGTATTGGCTTGTTGCTCTATTTTTACTGTGGAAAAAGCGAGATCAAATTAAGGTTTCTCCTCAGCCTCTAGCGAGTACGATTGGATTTTTAATTTTGGGATGGGCTTTATTGCGTGGGATGTCTGTCTTTTGGTTTGAAAATTCATTGGTACAATTGCTACCTGTGATCGGTTTTGTTGCCATTATCTTAATCGGCTCTGGATGGAATAGCTTCCGAGTTTATTTTCCATCTTTATTTACTCTCTTTACCTTCAGTGTAATTGGTTCTTTAATTGAATTGTTCTTTAAGTCGAATCCAGGAGGGTTTGATTTTGCTAAACTGACAGCGCAAGCCAGTACATTCCTGTTACATTACATTGGCTTTGATGTTGTTAGCGAAGATGTCTATATTTATTTAAGCCAAGGCAGCGTTGAGGTTTTATATTTCTGTACGGGGGGTCCTTTAATTAGCTTATTATTTCAACTCACCTTAGTGCTCGTATTAGTTACTCCAATTCGTTGGAAGTTACTGTTCAACCTTCTCTTGAGTATCGTTGGTATAGGGTTTTTCTTGGGGGTAATTCGCGTTGCCCTCTTAGCAGTCGTTGTCTCCGATCAAGCAGCCTTTGACTATTGGCACGGCAGTGAAGGCAATCAAATCTTTTCTCTAATTGCCTTTTCCATCTGGATTATTGCTGTTAACTTTATTTACGAGAATCATGATCATAATCTGAGCAGTCCACCATTATCGAGCGAGGAGGAGCATCCTCAAAAAAGCTCCACTTCACCTCAAGAGGCTTCAGCAACGACTTTTTCCCTAACTTCTCCCAGTTCATGGTTTCTTTCCATCACCAGCGTAATGATGATGGCGGTGACCATTGCAACATTTATAATGCCAGAAATTGGTCGTCGAGAAATCCAGCCTTTACAATTTCCTCCACAAATGAATCTTTCTGGTTGGACTGAAGAAAAAAGCATTCCCCTGGTTAACCAACCAGAAACAAAACTTCGATTTGAGCGCCTACGCTCGGGACGAGAGTATCACTACCAACAACAAGAAGCAAAAGTAACAGCAGCACTGCGATTTTCCAGTCCCACGGTTGGTCGGCTGGAAAATTATATCAAACAAACCTACCCAGAATCCTTGACAACAGCCTATCAGCAAGGAAACACCCGATACATTCCCAACCGAGGCAATTATCATCTCTTCCAAGATGACGAAAAGGCGTATTTAAGCGCGTGTCTAACGCCTACTGGTGAAAGTACAGTTGATTTTACAAATTATGTCAACAAAGCGAATCGGAACATGTTCGAGTGGCAAACTTTAATTCCCCGTTTACTGGGTCAAAAAAGTTTCCGAGAACGTCGCTGCTTATGGGTCAATTTATCAACGCCCTTAAATCCAGACTTACCTGAAACCAGTTATAAAATTTTAGAGTCAGTGTTCAAAACTGGCTATCCTCAGTGGCAAGGACTTTTTGAAAACCAGTAATGGCGCGATCAAGTTGGCTCAAAATTCAGTTGACAGAGCAGTTAGGAAGTCTTGACAAAATCTCAATCAAGGTAGAATGAACTTTGCTCTGACCGATCCGATAGAATGAAAACATCGCTCATCTGGCTCAACTTCCTCTCTCTGCTGCCTGCAACCCTGTTAAGCATTCTCACCATTGCTGTTGCCTTTTTAAGATTTTATGATGAACAAGAGCAACGGTCATCCGCACGCTCCGTCGTCTAACGGCGGAGAACGGATGACTTCACAATCCTCGGACAAATTACCGAACCCCGACTCTGGAGTAACCGACTCACCGTGGGAGCCCTCCTGGTGGCAGTGGTTAATTTCGGCGTTGAGTGGAACCGTCGAAACCGAGAAACAGACCGCTTGGCTCAAGCAGGAGAAAGAGAAGCTCAAGAAAGAAACCGAGCAGCTCAAGAAAGAGAACGAGCAGCTCGCCGTGCTCGAATCCAAAATCGATGGGCTATTCTCCAAATACGGCATCAACTCGAAGCCAGCGAATCCAACCGAAGAGCCTTAACCGATTTTCTGGTCTTCTTACAAGAGTATGGGGAATGAGAAATGCTACATCTCCTTTTAAAAGGGTTGCCACGCTTCCTCCTCCTCTGTTGTTGACTAATCTTTTGCCAGTGCCAATTCACTCAACAAAGCCGTTTCTGTCTTCTCTTGAAGATGATGTTTGTATTTGAGGTAATCAATAAAATTCAACACTTCCGGATAGAGAGACTCAGGGATGTGTTCGATTTCAGGCAAGAGAGATTCTTGATTCGTTCATAGCTGACTTTTCGTTTCTTTATAAACTACTCTATCTTCAGCTTAAACGGCGCTCCCTTGAATCTTAGAAGATTTCTGGCGCGATCGTCTTTACCAGATACAGTCTCCTGCCCTTCCATCCCAGACCTGACAAGTGAACTCAATGCTTGTGCGATCGCGCTTTGCTCATTCCCAAAGGCAATCGCGCTGTCATTCGGGAAACTGGTGAATTTACGGATTGTTTTGGGCTAACCAACCTTCTAACGCTTCCACGTCCGAAAAATCCAGTAATGCTTCTGCTAAGGCTTCTAATTGCGCGATCGACAACCGACGAATTTGTTGTTGAGTTCTTGCTTCTAATACGCCAAAGCGACGGCTTAATAAACGTAAAACTAATTCCACTTCTCCTTGTTGTCGTCCTTGTTGTAATCCTTGTTGTAATCCTTGTTGTAATCCTTGCTCTCGCCCCTGTTGTAAGCCTTCCTTTAAGATTTGCTCATACCAGGGAGACTCTCTTAACACAGCCATATCCCACCTCATAATATCCTGTACTACTGGTAGTTCTAGCACAAACGAGGCAAAAAAAGACAGTAGCGGTTCGAGTTCATTCAGTGCTTCATCTGCTCTGAGTTCCCTTAAGGCTTCTC
>JAVLCL010000281.1:0-4716 GCA_031580825.1 Halothece sp. Uz-M2-17 | reverse complement strand
TGATGATTTACTCCAAGATCAGTTTTTTGAAGATAGTGAAAGTTTTAAAGCTGAAAACGAAGACTGGTGTAACCTTCAAGAAGGAATTGCGAAACGTTCGAGTCAGCGAAAAATAGAAGAAATTGAGGAACGAATAGCAAGATTTACGGAGGAAGGTAAAACCAGAATTATTCCAGCAGAACAAGGAAAAATTGATAGAGAGAACCAAGATCTACAGGTTAAACTAGCGAAAATCCAAGAAAAACGTCAAACGAAAACAAATAACCCTACTTTAGCAGCAGGTTTAATTTTTATTGAGGAGGACTAAAACCATGAATATGTCAGAATTAAGCATTAATATCGGAATTGATTGGGGAACCAGTTTCACTAAAATTTGTGTCCGAGCCGAGGATACCGAAAAATCAGAAGTAGTTATTTTTGAAGATCCTACTTTAGAAGGAGCGCTTTTACTTTCTAAGATTGGAATATTGAATAATGGAGAACTCTTAGGTGGATTAACCAAGAAAGAGTGGAAAAAATACCAATCTAAAGATATAGTTGAGGTTGATTTTTTAAAGATGCGTTTAGCTAATGCAGATTTACCTCAAGACAATCATTTGTTTGAGTTTACTGCTTTACAGAATTATCAAAATTACGATCTCAATTCTTCTACTAATTTAGAAAATTTGGGAGCATACTATTTAAGCCAAGTTATTTTAAGAGTTAAAAGTTGGTTTTGTAATCGATATCATGATCGTATCAAAAATCAAGAGTTGGAATGGAGTGCTAATGTTGGCGTACCGGTACAGTATTGTGATTCTCCTGCTAAAGATTGTTTTAAGCGTGTCTTGCATTTAGGATGGTTACTTGCTGAACAACCTAATTTGCAGTCATTAACCTTTACAGAGCTAGAAAAAACAACTAAAAAGCTAAAATCTTCTATTAATAATGAGATTCCATGTTTTGCTGTACCTGAAGTAGCTGCGGGAACTTATTTTTATGCTACCTCACAAGAAGCAAGAGAAGGGAATTACTTATATGCAGATATTGGCAGTGGAACAACTGAATTATGTTCCTTTTATTATCGGCGTGAAGAAGGATTACCTCAAATTTCTGCAATTAAAGCCTATACTCCCCCGGTTGGTATAGACGCGATCGCGAATGGAGTTGCTTCAGAGTGTGGTTTAGAATTTTCTGAAATTCAACATAAACTTAATGGTAATTCAATGTCTTTGTTAGCAGAAATTAATGAGTTAATTAACACATTTGGCACAAAACCTCAGCAAGAAGAATTTATAGCTAGTTGGTATATTTCACAAGAAGCAATAGAGCGCAACAAAAATAAGTATTATGATTATAAAAGAATGTTATTAGAATTAATCTTGTGGAAACAAGCTATTCATATAATCATTGCAAAACGTCCCCCTCGTACAAAGATTTTTTTGGGTGGCGGAGGTCGTAATTCTAAGTTTTATCGTGATGCCATTGAATCTACTTACATAACTTTCAAACAATATACTAATCCAGAGCGTTATTCCCCTATTGAACTGGAAAATATTAATATACAGGAGTCTCCAGAACATTTTACAATGAATGGCATCAAGTCAGAACATTCTCATCGCTTTGCCATTGCTTTTGGTCTGTCTATTCCCAACTTTGAAATGCCTGACTTTGATTTGCCTTCTCAAAAGAAAGCTCCTCCGATTTCATCATCTCCAAATAAGTCAGTTAACAAAATTATCCAGTCCTACAGACATCTAAACTTAGACCATATACCAACAGGGGGATATCCAGGAAAGTAGCACTACGTTGTAGGGTGGGCATTGCCTACCCTACTTTCTTTAATTACGTTAACAAATGATTCTGAGTAACAACTGAAAATTGAAAGCCGAATAAAGCACGATCGCGCTCTTGTTAAGCTAAAGTTGGCAGCGATCAACACGATAGGAGGCTAAGGATAATGGTAGAAGCAGTTTCGCAACTGATGACTTTAGAGGAGTTTTGGGATTGGTATCCTGATGGCTATGGTCGCTATGAACTGAGAAATGGAGTACCAATTGAAATGCGACCAACAGGAACACATGGACAAGTCGCTGGATTTTTAGCAGGTAAATGTTTTATGGAAATTGAGCGGTTAGGCTTGCCGTATGTTATTCCTTGGGAAGCAATGATTAAGCCACTTGATACGGATAAATCTGCCTATAATCCTGATGTGACTGTTTTGGATCAAACCGCGCTAGAAGATGAACCGTTCTGGAAAAAGCGATCAACCATTACTTTAGGAAAATCAATACGGGTTGCGATTGAGGTGGTTAGTACCAACTGGCGAGATGACTATGGACACAAACTCATTGACTATGAAGCGTTAGAAATTCCAGAATATTGGATTGTTGATTATTTGGGGTTAGGGGGAAGACGCTATATTGGATCGCCCAAAAAACCCACGTTTTCTGTTTATCAGTTAGTGGATGGGGAGTATCAAGGACAACAGTTTCGAGGCACTGATCCTATTATCTCACAAACGTTTCCTGAGTTAAATTTGACCGCAGAACAGGTGTTTGCTGCGGGAATGTAATCTTGGACTGAGAGATTGAGAAAAACCCCAGCGCGATCGCGCCAAAATAATCCAGCTTATCAAATGATGAATTGTCAAACTTATTTGTTACAACTGCTTTCTCGTCGCGACTATAGCCAAGAAGAACTGCGAAAAAAAGCGATCGCGCAAGGATTTGAAGAAACAGAAATTATCGATACATTGCAGTATTTACAGGAAATAAACGTTCAATCGGATGCTGATGTTGCTGAAAGTTTAATTTTGGGATATCTGGGAAAGTATGGAAAACGAAAGATTAAACAAAAATCCAGAGAAAAGGGGATCAGTGATGATTTGTTTGAACAAAAGTGGGAACAGTTAGCCGATCAGCGAGAAAGAGAAGACTTATCCAATTTGAAAGACAAGGTAATGCGAAAATATAAACTGACTTATTTTTCTAATCTTGACCCGAAAACCAAACGGAAAGTGTTTAACTTTCTTCAATATCGGGGTTTTAATCCTTTCGCCCTTTTAGAACAATGGCAACAGGAAGATTAACGAGACTTAAATAATTGGTATCGTTATCTATCTTGATTACGATCGTGCTTCAACCAAAAAAGTTTGTATTTCCACAAGGTTAAATCAATAAATCTGATGTAAAATTAAACGATTCCCATCCGGATCGTAAGCATACGTTTCTTTTCCATGAGAAGCCGTCACCACTTCCCCTGGCGGTGGATAACCTAAAGCAGATAATTGCGCGATCGCGCTCTCTAGGTTACTCACTTCAATACATAAACTCATTGCACTTTTTTCAGGTTGATTAAATTCAATTTGATGAGTATCTTTCGGTTGAAAAATTCCTAATTTTAATCCGCCTTTGAGTTGAAATTCAGCATATTTATTCGGGACATAAGGCTCTGGAGTTTGCTCTAATAAGGTTTTATAAAAATTAACTAAGGTTTCTAGATCCTGAGTGGCAATAGTCAGAAAAGCAGTTTGATATTCCATATATAGTATTTTTGAGTCTGTTGAGGATAGTGACCAGTGAATAGTAAAGAAGAAGAAAAACTACTCACTAACAAAGAACAAAGCATAAAACTTTAGGATGTACCTCACTTGTCCTAAAATTGCCAGATTAATTTATTTGCAGTGAAAACATATCATGAGATAGATGATTTTTATCGAAAAGTATTTTAAGTTTAAGTCAAATGGATTAAGTGTATTCTATAAACTACGAGAAAGAGGTGCTATGGGACACGCAACATTACCCACAACCCTCCGGAACTGGCTAGTCACTGCGTTAGAAGACTTCCCTCATCCCGTTAAAATTCAATTTTGGGAAGGAGAAACTCTCCACTTAGGAAAAACAGGAAATTCCAGCGTCGAATTAAACTTTTATCATCCGGGCGTTTTACGCTCTCTGATTCTCAAACGGGATCCTTTAGTGTTAACAGAAGCGTATTTGAATGGTTGGTTTGACTTCCAGGGTGAGATTGAAAATATTGTTAGTCTGGGACAACATCTCGCTTGGAAAGGATTAAAACGCACCCAAGGCATTAAGGCTTGGTTACAGTCTTTATTTCTCCCTCGTTTACCGCTAAATGTCAATCCTGAAAATAACCGTGATGGAAAAGTTCATAGTAAAGCGCGCGATCGCGCTGCGATTCAACATCATTATGATGTGGGAGATGATTTTTATCAACTTTGGTTAGACCCTTGGATGGTCTATTCCTGCGCTCATTTTGAACATCCGTTAATGAGTCTCGCTGAAGCCCAAGAACAAAAATTAGACATCAGTTGTCGCAAACTCAAATTACAACCCGGAGAAACCCTCCTTGATATTGGCTGCGGTTGGGGGGCGATGTTACGTTGGGCTGCAAAACATTATGGCATTAAAGGATATGGTATTACCCTCAGTGAAAAACAAGTTGAGTATAATCGTCAACGCATTCAAGAAGAAGGCTTAGGGGATCAACTAGAAGTTCATCTCCTTGACTATCGCGACTTACCGAATACACCAACCTTCGATAAAATTGTTTCCATTGGTATGATCGAGCACGTGGGGTTAAAACAATATCCCGCCTATTTTCAAAGTGCATATCAATGCCTAAAACCCGGTGGTTTATTTCTCAATCACGGCATTACCTCTACAGATGAGTGGAATGGCTCCAGTGTGGGGGAACGATTTATGAATCGCTATA
>JAVLCL010000280.1:1358-4780 GCA_031580825.1 Halothece sp. Uz-M2-17 | reverse complement strand
CCCTTCTTTACTAACTTAGTGGAGTTTATTATTTCCGCCCCAGTTGTTGCCATGGTTTGGGAAGGGGAAGGTGTGGTTGCTTCCGCCAGAAAGGTTATTGGCGCGACCAACCCCCTCAGCGCTGAACCGGGAACCATTCGTGGGGATTATGGAATTAGCATCGGACGGAATTTAATCCATGGTTCTGATGCTGTAGAAACTGCGCAACGGGAAATTGCACTCTGGTTTGAAGAAACTGAACTTACCAGTTGGGAATCGGCTTTAAAAGGCTGGATTTACGAATAATTTTAGGTCAATGTTTGTTCCCCTTCCCTAATATTAGGAGGAGGGGATTTTCTTAAAATGAATATATTGATTTTATAGGTTTGGAATGATACAAAAAATTGGTTTTTTATTGGTCTGGCTGGGTTTTATTGCCTATGCTTTTTTGCTCGCTCCCCCTGATGATCCCAATACGGCTGAATTAATCCAAAAACTATCTGCAATGGAAATAGAAGGAATTAATCCTTTGATTGTTTCCTTGTTTAACTTAATGGGAGTTTTGCCTTTGATGTATGCTCCCCTTTTATTAATTGATGGTAAAGGACAAAAACTGGTTGCTTCACCGTTCGTTATTTTATCCTTTGCTGTTGGTGCATTTGCGCTCTTACCTTACTTTGCTTTTAGAGAACCAAAACTTCCCTTTCCAGGAGAAAAAAGTTGGTTACTCAAAATTCTAGATTCTCGTGTCTTTGCAGTGTTACTAACCACTGCTTTTATCTTGATTCTTATTCCAGGATTAAGTGATGGTAATTGGAACGACTTTTTGATGCAGTGGCAAAATAGCCGTTTTATTCATGTAATGAGTTTAGATTTTTGTGTTCTGGTCTTACTATTTCCTGCAATTTTAAAAACAGATATGAGTCGTCGTGGAATTAGCGAGTCTCCATTTTTTAATACTCTGATTTGGATGCCATTAGTGGGAACGTTACTCTATTTTTGCACGCGCCCACCTTTAATTGAAACCGAAGTATTAAATAAAAACAATTCCCAATCTCAAGCCACTCAATCTTAACTTAAGCAAAAACCCTAAGATTTGAGAGCCGGTTTTGAACGGGGGTAGGCTTTCATGAGTTTTTGAACTTCTTCTGCATGATAAGAACTGCGGGTAAGTGGAGAAGAAACCACTTGTAAAAAACCAATGCTTTCGCCATACTGTTGCCATCTGGCAAATGTTTCTGGAGTAACAAACTGTTTTACTCCTAAATGTTTTTGCGTGGGCTGTAGGTATTGTCCAATGGTGACAATATCACAGTCCACATTACGCAGATCATCCATAACGCTTTTCACTTCTGGTTCTGTTTCTTCCCAACCCACCATTAAACCTGATTTGGTATAAATCCAAGGAGCGAGTTCACGGGTTTTTTGTAAGAGTTGCAGCGATCGCGCATAATCTCCTTGGGGACGTACTCTGCGATATAAACGAGGAATCGTTTCAATATTATGGTTTAAGACATCCGGTTGCGCGTCTAAAATGGTTGCTAGTGCATCCCAATTGCCACAAAGATCAGGAATTAAAAGCTCGATCGTGGTCTGGGGAGAAACTTTACGAACCGCTTCAATACAGCGGACAAATTGTGAAGCCCCCTCATCCGGTAAGTCATCACGGTTCACTGAGGTGACCACCACATGATTCAACCCCATTTTCTCTACTGCTTCAGCAAGGTGTAAGGGTTCTAAGGGATCGAGGGCTTGCGGTTTTTTCTCGAAATCAATGTCACAATAAGGGCAAGCGCGAGTGCAAGCCGGTCCCATAATTAAAAAGGTTGCAGTTCCCTTCTGAAAACATTCGCCGATATTAGGACAAGAGGCTTCCTCACAAACTGTATTCAACTTTAATTCACGTAGCGTCTCTTTAACTTTTCCGACGCGCTCAAATTGAGGGGCTTTTACTCTTAACCAATCAGGCTTTACCGTCACGCTATATTTGCTCCAGAACTAGGGTTACGCTTTTTTATCTTATCGTGGGATTCTAAACTCAAGCAATGTTATTCATTCAAATCTTGTGGTATAATTCGGGGAGTGTATCGGGATGTAGCGCAGCTTGGTAGCGCGCTTCGTTCGGGACGAAGAGGCCGTGGGTTCGAATCCCGCCATCCCGATTTTTTGCTAGTGTACATTAAAAAATTATTGTCAAACCTAAAAAGTCTGGAAATGCTGTGTCAATGATTTCAAATTGGTTACAGCACTTGTGATCACCCAAAGCTGATTCCCTCTTCTTGTCAGGAGAGATCACTCTTGCTACAGTATGAGAATGATTATCATTTTATTGAGGAGTGACTATGCCTGATTTAGGAAAGCAAGGGCTTGCAGTTTTTGGAATCATGACGATTTTGTTCAATGGGGGGAACGTTGCCCAAGGACAATCTTTGACAGACAGAACCCAGAGAAATGATTCTTCGCAAGTGAATAATGTTTTTGAACTCAAAGATGTGTCTCCTGATGACTGGGCATTTGAAGCGCTACGGAATTTAATTGAACGCTACGGTTGCCTTGCAGGTTCTCCTGATGGGCGTTTTAATGGTAACCGTGCTCTCACCCGTTACGAATTTGCAGCAGCCTTAGAGCAATGTTTGCCACAGATTGAAGATTTGATCAGCAATAACTCAAGGGAAGTAACCGAAGCAGATTTAGCAACGCTACAACGCCTCACCAAAAACTTTGAAGCTGAACTGGCGACTCTCAGCACCCGAGTAGATAACTTGGAAGCACGCACCACTGTTTTAGAAGACAATCAGTTTTCTACTACTACCAAACTTAGAGGAACGGTACTGTTTTCTGTCAACAGTGCTTTTGGCAATAACCGTGCTGTTCCTGTCTTTGCTGATGCGAATGACGCTCCTGACATTGATGAAGGTGTCGTTTTTAATAACCGCGTTCGCCTGAATTTTGATAGTAGTTTTACTGGGCGCGATCTTCTCAAAGTCCGTCTTGATGCGACAGATGTCACTCGCTTCAATGCTGCTGGAACAACGGGAACGAATATTACTCGCCTTGCCTTTGATCGCAATACTGATGGCAATGTTGTCCTTGGCAAATTATTTTATACAGCAGCAGTGGGAGAACGATTTTCTTACGCGATCGATGCCAGTAGGGGACGTTTTAACGCTCACATTGACAACTTTAACGGTTTTTTTGCCAATGCGGTTAAAGGTTCAATTTCCAACTTTGGGCGCATGAACCCCATTTATATCCAAGGGGCAACTGGGGCAGGAATCAGCATGAACTATCAACTCAGTGACTCCCTCACGCTTTCTGGCGGTTATCTTGCCCGAAATGCGAGTAATGTGAATCAAGGTTTATTTAATGGTTCTTATGCTGCCTTAGGACAACTTGCTTTTTACCCTAATGATAACCTTAGTTTAGGGTTAACTTATGTCCGC